>CALRWU020000062.1:0-10881 GCA_943371945.1 Azorhizobium sp. AG788 | reverse complement strand
CAGCGAAAGCGCGCCGAAGGCCGAAGCCGTGATCAGGAAGGCCTTCGCAATGGTCGGGTAAGTGACCGACGAGATCGCGATCCCGCCCCGCGTCGACATATCCATCGGCATGCCCGAGGACGCCGCTTCAGCAGCGGCGACCCAGATGCCGAGACCCAGGCCCATCATGACAACGATGGCCCAGTACATGATGCCCGTCGCGAGCGGCGATGGATTCTTCATGAAGAACATCGAGCCCAGCATGAGGACGATCGGGCCCCACTGAACGACGAAGTAGAGCGGCGTGCCGAACACGAGCTGCGTAACCGGCTCGATTGCGCCGGCTGCCCAAGCGAGCGCGCCTGCGAGCAGGATGCCAAGCGTCAGCTTGTTGTAGACGCCGAGCATGAACTTGCGCAGGCCAGCGTCCAGGGACATGTCGCCCGTTTGAGCGCCAGCGCTCGGTTGGGCATATCTGAAGTCAGCCATGGTCTGTGTTTCAACCCTCTGTCTGCGGTGAGAAGCTGTCTCACCAACGCCCTTGAATAATGGGCATCCGCCCCCGCGAATGCAAGCAAATCCGGGGGTTTTCGCAGCGTCTGGCGCTAATGTGAGAGAGTTAAATGAGAGTTGAACGCTGAATCCGGCCCGCTTCGGCACAAGCGGCGCCTTGTAAGCACAATTACGCACACTTTCGCCCCGCTCGCGCATATGCTCTCACCTGAATACGCCATGAGCCTCCGTCTCTTCCTCGCCATTCCAGTTCCGCCCGAGATTGCGGTGCGTCTGTCGGCGCTTGAGACCGACGTGCCCGGCGCGTCCTGGCGGCAACCCGAACACTTTCATCTGACACTCCGCTTCATCGGCGAAGTGGACGAAGCCACAGCCCGCGACATCGACTTCGAGCTTGGCCGCATCGTCGCCGCGCCGTTCGAGATCAGCCTGCGCAGCACGGGCAGTTTCGGCGGCAAGGAGCCGAGCGCGCTATGGGCCGGCGTCAATGCGCCGCCCGACCTCGCGCGGCTTGCGAGTATGTGCGAGACCGCCGCGCGCAATGCCGGGCTAGCGCCGGAGAGCCGGAAGTATCTGCCGCACGTCACCCTCGCCTATCTCCACGGCACGCTGGACGATGAAGTCGCCCCCTACCTGCAGGACACCGCCGACTTCCGCACCGAGCCTTTCTGGGTCGATCATTTCTGCATGTACTCCTCGCGCGCGACCAAGGCGGGCAGCCACTATGTCGAGGAAGCCGTCTATCCCCTGATCGGTTGATCTGATCGGCTGACATCTGAAATCCGCACACAGGGTGCCGCTACGGCGCCAGATGCCGTCCGAAATTTTCTGCCGGAGCCGGATCGCCTGAGATGGAATCGCCATCGGCGTTCCAGCGAAGGCGTGAATCCGACTCTCAACAAGGAATCTAGAGCGCTGGAGCAGGTTTCGGTGTTTCCAACGAGACTGACTGCGCTCTAGTCTCCCGAGCATAACAGAGCGGGGGCGCGATCCCCGCGAGGGAGCGAACATGTCCTTCGGATACGGTGATGTCTTCGACGCCGTTGGCGACGCCGTGCAGCCCGGCGATCCCGCCATCCACTGCGACGGCGAGACGATGACCTGGTCTCAGTTCACCGCGGCCACCAACGCCCTCGCCCGCAACCTCATCGACGCGGGGCTCAAGCCCGGCGCCAAGGTTGCGGAATACCTGCGCAACAGCCCGGCTTACCCAATCGTTTTCGTTGCGGCGATGAAGGCGCGACTCGCCCCCGTGAACGTCAACTATCGCTACGGGCCGGACGAGCTCGCCTACCTCCTCGACAATTCCGACGCAGAAGTCGTCGTGTTCGACGCGGACTTTGCCGACAATGTCCGCGCCATCCGTCCGCGCCTGCCCGGCGTGAAGCTGTGGCTCAGCGCTGGCGCGCGCGTCGATGGTTTCGATTACCTGGATGATCTCACGCGCGGCGATGGCGCGAAGCTGGACTTCGAGCGTTCGCCCGACGATCTCTTCCTGCTCTACACTGGCGGCACCACCGGCATGCCGAAAGGCGTGATGTGGCCGAGCCATGTCTGGTGGGAAGTGCTGGGCCCCGGGCGCGCGCCCGCACTCGGCATGGAGCCGCCGGCGACGCTGGACGTACTCAAAGCCCAGATCCGCACGGGCGAAGGCCGTGCGCCGGTCTATGTCGCCCCGCCCCTGATGCACGGCACTGGAATGTTCACGGGCTTTGGCGCGTTGTCGAAGGGCGCACCGATCGTGCTTACCCGTTCGATGCGCTTTGATGCGCCGGCAGCGCTCGACGCGATGACGCGTCACGCCACTGGCGGCATGGCGATCGTCGGCGACGCCTTCGCCAAGCCCCTGCTCGATGCGCTACGCGCCGAGCCATCCCGCTACGACGTGCGCGCCATGCGCACCATCACCTCCAGCGGCATGATGTGGAGCCCTGAGGTGAAACAGGGCCTGTTCGACTTCATGCCCGACGTCGCCCTGTTCGACAGTTTCGGCGCGTCAGAAGCGACGGGCCTGGGCGCTTCGATCACGACACGCGACGTGAAGCCGGAGGATGCGAAGTTCGATGCGCCCAACACCATCGTCGTGCGCGCCAGTGACCATACGCCGGTGACGCCCGGCTCCGGCGAGGTCGGCCTTGTCGCGAAGTGGGGCAACCTGCCGCTCGGCTATTACAAGGACGCGGACAAGACCGCGCGCACCTATGTCGAGATCAATGGCGTGCGCCACCTGATCTCGGGCGACCACGCAACAGTTGAAGCTGATGGCCGTATTCGCCTGCTCGGCCGCGGCAGCCACTGCATCAATTCAGGCGGCGAAAAAATCTATCCGGAGGAAGTCGAAGAGAGCCTGAAGTCGCATCCCAAAGTGGTGGACGCGCTGGTCTTCGGCTTGCCGGATGAGCGCTTCGGACAGTCGATCGCTGCCGTCGTATCGCTGGAACCCGGCGCACAGGCGGCGCCCGAGGACCTGATCGAACACGTGCGCAGCCGCCTCAGCCACTACAAGGCGCCGCGCCGCATCCGTATTCTCGCGACAGTGCCGCGCGCGCCAAACGGAAAGCCCGACTATCCCGCTGCGCGCGATATGTTCGCCGCTGGCGGCGCTTAGGTCTGCCTTCAGCCCGGCGGCATGTTGGCCGCGACGAAAGCGGACAGCGCTTCGAACACGGTCTTGCGATTCTGACCAATACCAAGCTGGTGATCGTCGCCAAGAATTCGCTGGAAGGTCACTTGCTTCCCTGCGCCCTTGAGCGCGTCCGCCATCTTGCTGCTTTGCGACGCCGGAACAGTGGTGTCGTCATTGCCGTGGAGCAGCAGAACCGGCGCCTTGAACTTGCTTGCCAGTCGCGAAGGCGACACAGCGTCGATGGCCGCACCATTCTTGTTGAGATCGCCGATCACGCTAGTCCAGTAGCGATAGCTGGAACTCTTTTCGCCGTATCGATCGTATTCCCATTCGAGCATTTCGCGCAGGTCTGATACCCCGGCGACGGAGGCAACGCATGCATAAAGGTCGGGCGACAGGGCGCCGCCCGCGAGCGCGGCATAGCCTCCATAGCTCCACCCCACGATGCACACCCGCTTGGGATTGACCGCGCCCTTCGCGATCATATCTGCGAGGCCGTCGCTGATGTCGTCCTGCATCTTGCGGCCCCATTCGCCTGCGCCTGCTTCCTCGAAGGCGCTTCCGAAGCCGGAGGACCCTCGAAAGTTCGGCTGAAGGACCGCATACCCTTCGCTGGCGAAGTACTGGGCCATACCGTCGAAGCCGATCCGGTCATATGACGCCGGTCCTCCGTGCGGCATGACGATCATCGGCAAATTCTTGCGATCAGCCTCGGTAGCGCCCACAGGCCAGGTGATCAGCGCTGGAATATTCAGCCCGTCTCGCGCTGCATACTCGAACGCCTCGACCTGGGCGACAGCGTCGTCGGTGATATCGGGTCGTGAGGCGATGAGCGGCAGAATGGCGCCCTTGGTCCGGTCGAAAATGTAGTACTCCCCTGGGTTGCCGCCGCCCTCAGAGTAAAAAAGCAGTTTTGACCAGTCCTGCGACCATTCTATGAGATAGGTGGAAGCGCTTCCTAACGCCTTCTGCACCTTGCGCACGGCTGAATCGAGCGCGGGGTCGAAAAGCTTGTATCTTGGCGTCATGCCGGAATACTGCACGCCATAGATCACGCGGTTTGTGTCACTGACGAAGCTTTCGAAGTCTGCATCCGCTCGGTCCAGCATCGGCGTCATCGCGCCTGTGGCGGGATCCAGCGCATAGAGTGAGCGCATGTCGTTTTCATCGAAAGTGCTGAAGATAGGCGTGTTGTCGCTCGCACGTGTACCCCAGAAGGTTGTCGTCAACTCGCCAGTCTTCTCAGACATGATGTTGACCCAGTCCGAGCCGTCGAAACGCAGCAAGTCATGCTTGCCTGTGCTTGTGTGGAACTCTTCGCGCAACTGCACCTGCCCCTGACGCGTGACGATCCAGTCGATCGTAGCCGGCGTGCCCCAGGCGTTCTTGAGGTGCTCGCCCTTGCCCGTTGCGAGGTCAACCTGAAACAGGCCGTAGGTTGCTGCGTTGCCGCCGCGGCTTACCCAGCCCGTCATGTAGACGGACGCATTGTCTTCGCTGATACCCACGATGCCGCCGCCATCCAGGACCACTTTCTTTCCGGTGCGAATGTCGAACGAGATCGCACTCCAGTCCTCGTACTTGTCGCCCCTTCTTCCGGTACGCTGGGTGCGTGACACATAGGCAATGACGAAGGTGGGGGACACAAACCTCAGGCCCTGCGGCTTGACCGCACCAAGAGTGGCGAGCGCACGCGAGTCACCCGTCTCGATGTCGGTGATGACGATGTAAGCGCCATCCTTTGTCTCCCGGAATGTCGCGACGTTCTTTCCATCCGGCGCCATCGTCGCCTGCGTCACGGTCGGCTCGCCAAACGCTTCGGCCGGCGGCTTCGCCGAAGCTGCAGGCGCGCAAATGCCGGCGCCAAGCACGGCAAGACCCAAGACTATGCTGCGGATGAACTGCACGCCTTCCCCCCCGAAACTGATCCCGCAGCGAGGATATTCCGCGGGCTGGGGCGCGCAAGCCCGAACAACATGGAAACGCGCGCCTCTTGCGAAGCGCGCGTCCTGGAATTTTTCAGGCTGGGGTTGTCCCCTACTCCGTGCCTTCCATCTCGGCGGCCTGGCGGTGCAGGCGGGCGATGCGGCGTTCCGTGGGCGGGTGCGAAGCGGAGGTCGTGCGACGCGGGCCCTGCAGCGGATCGATGACGAAGGCGTGGGCCGTCGCCGGCGAACGCTCGGCAAGCGGGTTGAGCAGCGAAGTGGTGTGACGCTCGAGCTTGAGCAGGGCGTTGGCGAGGTTGACCGGGGCGCCGCAGATATCTCCAGCCATCTTGTCGGCGGCGTATTCGCGGGCGTGGCTCTGACCGATACGGGCGACGAGACCGGCGACAATCCTGGAAACGCGTTTGCGCTGGCCAAGCGGGTAGGCGATCGAGCCGAGAAGGGTCGTCAGCACCGCAGCGAGCGCGGAGCAGATGCCCATGGCGAGCGCATCCCCACGCTTCACGTGGGCAAGCTCGTGCGCCACCACGGCTGATACCTCTGCACGGGACAGGGTCTTGAGCAGCCCGTCGGTGACGGCGATGGAGGCGTGATTGGTGTCGCGGCCGGCCACGAAGGCATTCGGCTGGAAGGCGTCGATGATGTAGGTGCGCGGGCGCGGCATGTTGGCGCGCATGGCGAGCCGGTCGCAGTCGGCGACGAAGGCGCGGATCATCGGCGAGGCGTCATCGGAGCTGACCTCGCGGGCGTTGTGGAGTTTGAGAACGATCTTCTCGGCGTACCAGAAGACCAGCAGATGGAAGGAAAGCGCGATCACGGTGCCAACGAGGGCGCCCTCGCGTCCAGCAATCCACCATCCCAACGCCGCGAAAGCGAGGTGGATAAGCAGCATCAGTCCGGCGGCCTTGAAATAGCTCATTGAAGCTCTCTCACGCGAATGGACCCTCCAACATGGGAAGGTTGATCGTTATGGTTTAGACTTCCTTTCCAAACCGGAAAAAATTGGTGAACGTGACAGCCATGAGCGATGAAAACCCGCAGTTGGATGCAGCACGTGTCCCGGAAGACTCTCTTTTGGATAACGCCGGGGAGAGCGCGGTTATTCCCGGGGCTGCGCCCGGAAAAGAGCTGAGCCCCGAGGCCGTGCGCGCCCTCCTCGAGGCTGAGGCGCGTCGGCAGGCCGCGCCGGCCGCAGCCCTGCCCCCGGAAATCAACGGCCGCCGCGAAGGCGAGGAACCCACCCGCTATGGCGACTGGGAGAAGAAAGGCCTGGCGATCGATTTCTGAGGCGCCAGGCTGAGTTAACTGCGGCACGGACGCTGCATCGGAGCTGTCATGATCAAGCGCGTTCCCCTCCTCGCCGCCGTCCTGCTCGCCGCCTCCGTGGCGACGCCCGCCTTCGCCGATGGCCGCAACAAGCGTCCGCCCGTGACCGCCAAGGCCCCGCCGCCGCTCATGATCCCGCCAACACCGCCCCCGGCCCCCCCGGTCGCGCGCCCTCCAACTCCCATCAAGATGGTTCCGCCATCGATCACCCTGCCGTCCGATTTTGGGTCAGGCGGCGTCGGAATCGACATCAATGGCAGTTCTGGCGGCGGCGGACGCGTGTTCGTCATCTCCAGCGCGTCATCCTCTGCCCGCTCGTACGCAACGGCCACGGCAGTCGCCTACGCCAGCGCCACCGCGATCTCGTTCGGCGGCGGCAAGGGCGGCGGCGGTCGTGGACACGGCTGCGGCTGCAAGTAGGCCACGGACCGCCGGACGCCGAGCTAGAGCCGGATCGCCTGAGATGGAATCGCCATCGCCGTTCCAGCGAAGGCGTGAATCCGACTCTTAACAAGGAATCTGGAACGCTGGAGCGGGTTTCGGTGTTTCCAGCGAGACTGACTGCGCTCTAGCGGAGCCGGGTCTCGACCGCGTCCCACATCAAGGCGACGGCATCTACGCCCGAGAGACGTTTCAACGCGCGCGCGCCGGTTGGCGAGGTGACGTTGATCTCCGTCATCATGCCGCCGATGACATCGATGCCGACGAACAGAAGGCCCCGCGCCTTCAGCTCCGGCCCGATGCGCGCGCATATTTCACGCTCACGTGGGCTGAGTTCGGTTGCTTCCGCCGTGCCGCCAACCACGAGGTTGGAGCGTATCGCCCCAACGGGCGGGCGCCGGTTGATCGCGCCCACCGGCGAGCCGTCAATGATCAGGATACGCTTGTCGCCATCGCTCACCGCCGGAAGGAAGGCCTGCGCGATGAAGGGCTCGGGGACCATCTTGTTGAAAAGCTCGACGATGGCTTCGAGATTGCCGTCATCGCGGCCGAGCTTCAGCACGCCTGAACCGCCATGCCCGTGCAGCGGCTTGAGCACGATATCGCCGTGGCGCGAGCGAAACTCCTGCACACGCTGGACCTCGCGCGTGATCAGCGTCGGCGGCTGCAGATCGGGGAACATCAGGGGCAGGACTTTTTCCGGCGAGGAGCGCACGCCTGCAGGATCGTTCACCACCAGGGTCTCGGGCGTCACCAGTTCGAGCAGATGCGCCGCCGTGATGTAGCCCATGTGAAAGGGCGGATCCTGCCGCATCAGGACGACGTCTGCCTCCCGGCGCAGGTCGAGACGTACCGCGTCGCCGATATCCGCATGGGGCGTGCGTCCGGGAAACACTTTCGCAGGTCGCGCCCAGGCGAACACGTCGCCACTGTCATAGGAGAGATCACCCACGCCATACACCCAAACGGCGTGGCCCCGGCGTTGCGCTTCCTCGATCATCATGAAGGTCGAGTCGCCAGCCGGATTTACGGCCTCAAGCGGGTCCATCTGGACAGCGATACGCAGCGACATGGGAAGGCTCCGGCGAACTCTTCCCTAACTAGGCGCCCGGGGAGGCTCTAGCAATGCGGCCGGCCAACGAATACGCGGCGATCGGGTCTAAAGCGGCGGCAGGGGCGAACTTTGCAGGCCCGAAGTGTTGCCATTGGAGCCCGGCGGCGGCGTGGCCCCCGGCGCATAGGGGTCGCCATAAGTGCTGCGCGTCGATGGCCGGTTCTGCGGCGGGACGATCGGCGCAGGCGTCGCAGCCGTCGGCGCGATATTGATGACGCCTTGCGTCGTATCCAGCGGCACGGGCTGGCCCTGGCTGTTCACGTTGGGCGCTGCGGCGAGGCTGATATCGGGCGGCGGCGAGCCGCGCTCGCGCATCTTCACGTAGGAGACCACGCGCTTGACGCCGGAGACCACGCTGGCGTGCTCGGCGGCGCGGCGCAGCTCGTCTTCGGTGCGGGCGAGGCCCAGTAGATAGACGACGCCGGAATGGACCTGGATATTGAAGTTCGTGCCCTTGATATCGTTGTCAGCGATCAGGCGCGCCCGAATCTGTTCGGTGATCCACGTATCGTTGAGATCGCGGCCCAGATCCCAGTATTCGATCTGCAGCTCGTTGGCGACTTCGTCGATCGCGTTGGTGGTCCACGCGATGCGCTCGGCCTCCTTGCGGTCCGCCTCGTTCGCCACGCGTCCCGACAGCAGGACAAAGCGATCGACCACCGCGACATCAACCTCCATGAAGCGGCCATTGAGGCCGGCGCCCAGAAGGCGCGTCTTGATCTCCGTCGCCGCGCTGCCGTCGTCCAGCGACTCGCCCAGCGTGCGATCGGACAGGCAGCCGCCCAGAAGCGGGGCGGCAAGCAGGAGGCAGGCGAGAACGCGCGCAGTCATGGTGGCTCCGTGGTCCAGCTTCAGTACGTTCAGATTCAGTCAGTCCGGTTCTAGCGAGTCTGGCCCCTACCCGCCTCATGCGGCGAATTTCGGGCGCAGATGAACTCTTCTACACATTGGGTTTGACGAATGTGAACAGGGTCAACTCTGTGCCCGCCAGGCATCGCGCATGTGGCGCGGCAACCGCCCGGGGGCCAGCAGGACCGCATCGAATCGCCACAGCAGGTCATGCAGCCCCCGCCTGCGCGAGACCCACTGGTTCGCCGCTTCCTCCAGTCGGGTGCGCAAGTGTGGCGTCACCGCCTCCAGCGCCAGCGCCTGCGTCCGTCGCGATTTGACCTCAACGAAAACCACGAAACGGCCCTTGCGCGCCACGAGGTCGATCTCGCAGGCCGGCATGCGGGCGCGGCGGTCGAGAATGCGATAGCCCTTCAGCTGCAGCCACAGCGCGGCCGCCGTCTCGGCGCGTCGCCCGGCCTGCTCGCGCAGCCGCCTCTGCCTGCCGCCATCAGCCTTCTTCATCTTCGGACGACTCGCGCAGCTGCAGCGCACGTTCATAGACATCCCGCCGCTTCATCCCGAAGCGCTCGGCGATCTCGGCCGCGATCTCCTTGATGTGGCGCTCCTCCCCGGCGGCCAGGATCGCCGCATCCAGCGCATCGCCATCCGGCGCCTCGACGCCTTCTCCCGGGCCGACCAGCACGACGATCTCCCCGCGCGGCGGTCCCGCTTCGGCATAATGCGCCGCCAGTTCAGCGAGCGTACCACGTCGCAGCTCCTCGAACTTCTTGGTCAGCTCCCGCGCAACCACTGCATCTCGGGCGCCCAGCGTCTCCGACATGTCGTTCAGGCTGGCGACCAGCCGCGACGGGCCCTCGAAGAAAATCAGCGTGCCGGCAATCGGCTTGAGCTCGGTGAGAAACCTGCGCCGCGCCGCCGACTTCGGCGGCGGGAATCCGGCAAAGGTGAACCTGTCCGTCGGCAATCCTGAACTCGCCAGCGCGGCCAGTGGCGCGGACGCACCGGGGATCGCAATGACATTGATCCCCTGCTCCGCGGCCTCGCGCACGAACTTGAACCCCGGATCGGAGACCAGCGGGGTCCCCGCGTCTGAAATCAGGGCGATGCGCGCCCCGCCTTTCAATTCGTTAAGCAGGCCCGGGCGCGCATGGGCGCCGTTATGGTCATGATATGGCCGCACTCGCGCTGACACTCCGAAGGCGGAAAGCAGCTTGCCGGCCACCCGCGTATCCTCGGCGCAAACGACGTCACATGACGCCAGTATGTCGAGGGCCCGTAGCGTGATGTCGCGCAGGTTGCCGATCGGAGTCGAAACAACGTAGAGCCCGGGCGCCAGGTCCGGATCGACCCTGAACAGGCGGGTTGCAGCGGCTTCGGCCAATGCGGGCTCGGCTTGCCGGGAATCGTCGCCAGCACTAGGGTCCAAGCCATCTTGGGCCGGGTCCAACGCCGCATCCTCAGGAGGGGTCGCGCATGTCATCGAGAACTCGGGTCCGTTTGCTTGCGACGGCATCCGCCGTGATGTTCGCCGCCCTCGGCGCCTGCACCAGCGGCCCGGTGCGGCCGACCACACCGCTATCTAGCAACGATATGCGCCCCGATCCAAGCCGTCCGCAGGGGCCGCCACCGTCGCAGGCCGTGAGCGACGTCTATGCGGAAAGCCGCAATGCCTACATTCCGCGCCATCTCGCCGGCGCGCAGCAGGCCGAACTCAAGCGCCTTGCGGTGCTGCTGCCGTTCTCGTCCACCAATGCCGAAGTGAAAAAGCAGAGCGAAGGCATCTACAACGCGATCCAGATGGCGCTCTTCCAGGTCGGCGCGCGCGACATCGTGCTGATGCGCCGCGATGCGACCAGCGCTGATGCGCGCGTGATCTCCGGCATCGCTGAAGACGCGATCCGCGATGGCGCCCTCGCCGTGATCGGCCCCGTGTTCGCCCAGCAGGTTGCCCCCGTCGCCGCGAAGGCGGCAGAAGTTCACGCGCCTGTCTTCGCCTTTTCGACCGATCTCTCCGCCATCGGCCAGGGCGCCTATCTCGTCTCGCTGACGCCGTACTCGGAGGTCGAGCGCATCGTCGACTGGGC
>CALRWU020000061.1:0-10889 GCA_943371945.1 Azorhizobium sp. AG788 | reverse complement strand
ATTTCGGCTTCACCGATGAGGAACTCGACCTGCTCGACAAGTACGTGCGCGACAACACACGCGACCGCTTCGGCCCCGTCCGCTCAGTTACGGCAACTCTCGATGAAGGACTCGTGCTCGAGATCGCATTCGAAGGTCTGCAGCGCTCTGCCCGCCACCGCTCCGGCCTCGCCATGCGTTTCCCCCGCATCCACCGCATCCGCTGGGATAAACCGTCCCGCGAAGCCGACCGCATCGAAACGCTGGAAGCATTGCTGGACGGGTAAACCGCGAGGCGGGGGACGCGGCCTACGCTACGAACTTGCTCCGGTTCTTGCCCACTGCATTGGCGTAATGCCCGCGAATGATCGCGAGGTCCGCATCGTAGTCGCCGCTCGGATAAACTACAGCCGCAAGGCTTACCGTCCGCGACCCGTAGTCTAGCACCGTCAGCAGGATCGGCACGCCCGCCGCGAGGGCGATGTGATAGAACCCGCTCTTCCATTCGCGCACCGCACTGCGCGTCCCTTCCGGCGGAATGGCGAGCAGCATACGCTGTGACCCGCCAAACGCATCGGCCATCGCGCGGACGACATCATTGCTCTGCGAGCGATCGATCGGCACACAGCCGAGCGCCTTGATGAGCCACCCGAACGGCCCGCGCGTCAGGCTCGCCTTGCCCATCCAGCGCAGCTTCACGCGATAGTATCCGGCAGCCACCAGCATGTTGAGCCCGTCCCAGTTGGACGTATGCGGCGCCGCAACCAGCACCGCTTTATCAAGCGCAGGCCAGTCGCCGCGGATCTTCCATCCGCCAAACTTCAGGAAGGCCGCACTCACCCACCGCACGAGCTCCGATCCCACGCCGCGGAAAGGCGCAGGACGCGCCGTCGCACCGTCGATCACGATCTGACGCAAAGAAACCGTGCTCACGAACCTTTTGCACCGGATTTGCGAAGCGACAGGAACAGCACCACCAATCCGACAACCGCCAGCACGCCGCCGCGATACGACCAGTCGATGTCACCCGTCATGAAACTACCCGGCAGCACGTTTATGCCCTGGAAGATCCAGACCACGCCCATAAGCACACTAAGTGCGCCAATGATCACGCCAGCCATTTTCAGATACTTCATGCGACACTCCTGCAACTCAGCCTAACAGAACGCTCGCCCGCGTCACGACTTGAAGCGACACACCCGCGTGATAGCCTTCCGCTCATTGAAGGTATCTGTGGGGACGGACTGTGTTTCAAGCAACGAGCCGAATACCTCGCCTGGTCGCGTTCTGTGCAGGGGTTTCACTGGCGCTGTCCGCGTGCGCCACAAAACCCCCAGCTCCCGCCGCTCCGGCCCCCGCTGCAAAACCCGCAACGCCCGCGCCAGCCGCCAAGCCCAACGCGGCGCCAGACGCCACCACGCTCAGCCAGTACCGCTCATGGATCGGCGAGGCGCGTGCGAAGTATCCGTACACCGAGACTGCGGACCGGATGTACGCCGTGATGATGTGCGAATCTGGCGGCAAGGCCTCCATCGTCAATCCTGCCGGTCCCTACAAGGGCCTGTTCCAGTACAGCCCCCTCACCTGGAACGGCCCGTGGAACACCTATCGCGACCAGGGCATCCTCGATCCGAAAGCGCAGGTCTTTGCGACCGCCCTCGCCTGGAGCCTCAAGATGCAGCGCCAATGGGGCTGCTACAAGAAGACGAACTAGCGCCGACCCAAACGGCTTGGGTCATCCATGATTCCGCATTAGGTCAGCAGGGACAGAAACCAGCAGGCCGAGTCACGCATGGAATTCCCGCAGCAGTTCAGCCAGTTCCAGTCCTGGGCCATGGATTTCCACGGGCCGACGCAGAAGTGGATGTGGTCCGCAATTGCGCTGCTGGCGGCTTACCTCATCGGCATAATCGTCTCGGCCGCCCTCCGCTTCACCGCGGGACAACTCTCGGGCCTGCGTCACCGCAAGCTGGAGGAAGGACAACAACGCACAGCCGACCATATCGTGGTCGATATTCTCGGCGCCTTGATCCGCGCGACCTGCCTGCTCGTCGCCGCCACCCTCGTCGCCAACCTGCTCTTCGGCTTCCCGCTTGAACAGGCGCAGATCCTGGGCATCGCCGCCCTCAAGGGCATCGCCATCCTTGTCGCGGTCTGGTTCCTCGGCTCCTGGATCGGCTCGCGCGTACGCCGGTTCGGCCAGAAGCTCGGCAAGGCCAATTCAGGCAGCGAGACCCTGTTCAACTTTCTCAGCGCCCTGCTCCGCTTCGGCGCTTTTGCAATTGGCGTTGTCGCGGCTCTGCAGCAGTTCGGCTTCGACACCGCGTCACTGCTCGCCATCATCGGCGCCGCCGGTCTCGCCATCGCTCTGGCGCTACAGGACACGCTGAAGGCGGTTGCTGCCGGCGTCGTCATCGCCGTCTTCCGTCCATACCGCATCGGCGACGCCGTACGCATCGCCGGACAGGACGGTACCGTGGCCGACATCACGCCCTTCACCACTGTGCTGAACACGATCGACAACCGCGAAGTCGTCGTCACCAACGACAAGGCGTGGGGCGACGTCATCATCAACAGCTCCGTGCGCAGCCTGCGCCGCCTCGATCTGCTCTTCTCGATCGACTATGACGACGATCTCGACAAGGCGATCCGCCTGATCAGCGACGTCCTGAAGAACGACAAGCGCATCCGCGACGAGCCGCCAGTCTGGGTCAAGGTGGTCGACCTCGCCACATCCTCCGTCGACATTCGCGCGCGCGCCTGGGTGTCGAATGCAGACTGGTGGGATGCACGTTGCGACACCATCCGCGCCGTGAAGCTCGCGTTCGATCGCAACGGCATCACAATTCCGTATCCCCACCAGGTCGCAGTGCAGAAGAATATCGTCGATCACAGCCCACCCAAACTGCAGGAACACGTCGAAGAATTCAGTGCGCCCCGTGGACTTGAGCCGACAGACTGATAGCGTTTGCGCATGTCCCAGCCCCGGTCAGACGATCCATCTGTGCCCGCGAAAGTCCCGGCCGAGCCGGCGCGCGAAGTGCGGTTCGAACCAGCAACGGGCGATGACCGTTTCTGGGATTCGACTGACGAACACCCGCGTCTGCGTCGCCGCCCTGTCACCTTCTCCGGCCGCATGTTCAATGTCGGCTGGAAGGGCTGGACGCGCCTTGTGATTGTCTGCGTCATTTTCGGCGCCATCTTCCAGGCTGGCGGTTTCAATCCCTTCGCACCCGGCTTCACCGTCGGCGTCGGCGCCGGACAGATTCTCGACGGCATGATCAAGATCGCGACGTGGTCCGCCCAGCTTGCCGCCATGCCACTCCTGCTCGGCGCAATTCTGGTGCTGCCGATCTGGCTCGTTTGGCGCGCCTTGGTCACTCTCGTAAATCGCGATCGTCCGCCCGGACCCGACGACCGCATTCTTCCCAAGGAACGGGCAAGAAGGCCGCGGAAGCTTTAGGCGCAGGCTACGTCTGACCAACTCTTGTGTGAACTGGTCGTAATGCCGCCTTAGGGCGAGCTCGCCCGCATCGAAATATCGTCCGTATCCGGAACACCAGCCCACCAGCAGCGTTTTGTTTCCGCCCAAATCGCGTGTGCGTTTGTGTGCACGCGCTTGGCATGGAGGACGTACTCCAGGAAGTCGCAACGGCAACCCGCAGGGCTGTCGCTCCAACGCATGAAAAGGATCCCCCTATGTCTTTCTTTAAAAAGCACGCAGCAGGTCTACGTGTCGCCGCAGTAATCGCGCTCGGCGCCGTGACTTTCACGGGCTGCGCGACCAATAGCTATGTCGATGAGAAGATCGCGGCCATGAACAGCCGCATTGATCAGGTCGATGCTCGCGTCGCCACGGCCGCCCAACGCGCCGAAGCCGCCAACTCGGCCGCAGCGTCCGCCGCATCCAGCGCCAGCGCCGCCAACACGGCGGCCCAGGCTGCGGCAACCGACGCCCGCACGGCCAACCAGCGCCTCGACCAGATCGGCGGCCGTGTCGATACGCTTGAGAAAGCTCCGGCCAAAAAGCCCCGGGGTTGACCTGACTGACGCGGAAGCGTCAGAACTGAAGCTGGCCTGGGGTCAGGCTTCTCCGAATGAAGCTTGACCCCTTGAGCCCCAGGCAAGCATGCATGGAGCGTGCGACATCCGTACCGTGTCGAAAAATCTGCTTGGATCCGCGCTGATCGCGCTGGCGATCGCTTTCGCGACGGCCTCGGCGCCCGTCGCTGTCGCCCAGTCCGTGCCTGCCAAATCTTCAGCTGCAAAGCCTTCGCCCGCGAAGCCCGCTACAACAAGCGCTCCCGACACTGCGCCGGATCAGAAGGCGGCCGATGAAGTGGCGCCCGGCCAGCCGGTCTCCGACCTTGTCATCGACCTCGCTGGCTGGATAATCGCAACGCAGGACAATCGCGGCCTTTCCTTCGCTGTCATCGATAAGGCCGCAGCGCAAATTCTGATCTTCGACGCCGCCGGCAAGGTGAAGGGCATGGCGCCGGTCCTGCTCGGATCAGCCGTCGGCGACGCGTCAGCAGAAGGCGTCGGCGACCGAGAGCTCAAAGACATTCCCATGGCCGACCGCACGACGCCCGCAGGCCGCTTCCTTGCGGGCTATGGCCCGGCAGCGGGCGGCGAGCGCGTGTTGTGGGTCGACTACGCCACGTCGGTGTCGATCCACCCCATGTTGAGCACGTCCGCCAGCAAGAAGGAGAAGCGGAAGGAGCGCCTCGCTTCGCCGAAGCCGGACGACAACCGGATCACACATGGCTGCATCAATGTCTCGTCGACCTTCTACAAGAAGGTCGTGAGCACCGTGTTCAAGAAAAAAGGCGGCGTCTTCTACGTTCTGCCCGATACAATCAGCCCGCAGGACGCCTTCCCCGGCTTCATCCCGACTGACCGCATCGCTTCCGCTGCAGCTGTTGGCGCCCAAACACGCTAGGCGGATCGCGCTAGACCGTCTCGCGCTAATCCAGCGCCTTCTCGTCGCGCTCGCCGGTGCGGATCCGCACGACTTCGCTGATGCCTGACACAAAGATCTTCCCGTCGCCGATCTTTCCCGATCCAGCAGCCTTGGTGATGGCATCCACCACCGCCTCGGCCATGCCAGACGACACCGCGACTTCGATCTTCAGCTTGGGCACCTCGGCCACCTGATATTCGTTGCCGCGATACAATTCGGTCTGGCCGCGCTGCCGGCCGAAGCCCTGTACCTGGGTTGCGGTGATGCCCGACACACCAAGGCTGGTTAGCGCCTCGCGCACGGCCTCATAGCGGTGCGGCCGGATGATCGCGGTGATCATGCGCATCGGGTGTTCCTCTTCGTGTTTCAGCCCGTGATAGACCAGCCGCCGGATCGCTTCCGATCGGCTGGGCAGATCCAGTTGCGTCCGGCGCCACTCATCGACGTCGCGGCCAAAACTGGCGGACGCCACGAGTTGGATGCGCTGGTCGAGCTTTTCGTCATCACTCAAAAGGCGAGTCTCCTGCTTGAGGGCAAGAACATAGCAAGTTACACACTTTTAGCAAACGCAACCACTGCGCAGTATTTCTACAGGGTTGGAATTTCACGCCGCTTTAACCGAATTACCGGCCCCACCCCGGCCGATCTCAACCGGATACTTACCTTAAGTCGGTATTCTGCCCCTCGAACTCAGAACGGGTGGCAAACGCGACTATGCACGATCCGAGAAAACCTCGGCCGTTGAATCCCCGAACCTTGTCGGTTCTGGTCGCGGATTCGCATACCTTCAGCCGCGAGCTGATCGTCGAGATCCTGCGCCACCTGAAAATCGCCAACATTCCCAGCGTGCGAAACGCCGAAACGGCCTTCAACACGCTCAACGAAGTCCCTGTCGACCTCATCCTGCTATCCTGGGACAGGAACGACCCGTTCGACGCCCTCGCCTTCGCGCGCGATCTTCGTCAGCTCGAAGACCACCGCCTCCGCCGCCTCCCGGTCATCCTGCTGACCGGTCGCTTGACGCGTCAGCAGGTCATCGCCGGACGCGACGCGGGAATGGACGAATTCCTCACCAAGCCGGTCTCGCCTGTCGCTCTGCGTCAGCGCCTCGAAATGGTGATCGAGACGCCGCGCCCCTTCATCGATAGCTCGATCTTCCTCGGCCCCTGCCGCCGTCGCAAGAATCCAGCCGACTATTATGGCGAGCGTCGCCGCCAGATTGATCGCCCGGTGATGATAGACCAGGACGAAGTCGCCCGCCGCTCGCCCATCCGCCAGATCCTCTCGGAGCTTCGCGACACCTGTGCTGCGCTCGAGAGCGGCCACTCGCCACAACTTGCCTCAGCGCTCGCTCAAATCCGCGCGACAAAGGCACTCGCCGCCGAGCAGGACGATCACGCTCTGGTCGCCGGCCTCGCGTCGTTCGAATCCTACATCGGCATTGCCGCGCCGCTCGGGCAAGTCGAGGAACCCGTCATTTCCGCTGCGCTGTCCGCCCTCGAACAGCTCGCCGCACTGCCACCCGCCTTTTCCGACGCACGCGACACCGTCTCGCTAGCTCTCGGCCAGATCATCCAGAAGAAGAACGCCGCCTGATGACCGAAGAACGCGCCATCCCGCCGAGCGAACTCAAGCGCATGAAGGTCCTGATCGTGGACCCGAACGCCTATATGCGCGGTGTCGTCGCCGACAGCCTGCGCCGCCTGATGATCACCAACATCAGTGCTGCAGCCAGCGCGATGGAGGCTTTCTCCGTCGGACGCACCTTCAAGCCGGATATCATCTTCGTCGACTGGGACGCGGGCCGCATGTCCGGCCTCGAATTCACGCGCGAGATCCGCCGCAATACGACAGGCATATCGCGCGAGACGCCGATCATTCTGCTCGCAGGCATCATTGATCACGACCAGCTGATGTCGGCACGCCAGTCCGGCATCAACGAATTCCTGCTCAAGCCGGTCAGCGCACAGGGCGTGCTCTCGCGCATCGAGGAAGTCGTCCTGCGTCCGCGCAAGTTCATCGACAGCCGCAACTATGTCGGCCCTTGCCGCCGTCGCAAGGAAGACACCGCTTACACAGGCCCGTGGCGCCGTCTCACCGACGAACCGCCGCAGAAGGCGCATACCGAACAGACGAAAGAAAACGCATTCAAGCTGCGCGCCATCATCGACGGGCTCACCGTCTACGCAAACCGCACGCAGACCGACCGCGGGGCCGGAATTCGCGGCATGTACCGCATGCTCCAACAGAACACCGAGGAAGTCGGACGCCTCGGCGACGAAACCATCGTGCGCGTCTGGAGTTCATCGCTCCGCTACATCGAGGGCGTCGGCATGACCGACACCTACGACATCGACGTGGTGAAGTACCACTTCCAGACCATCGCGATCATTCTGGACATGCCGGAAGAAGCCTTCATCCACCGTTCGGCCGTGGTCAACGAACTCGACCGTCTGGTGAACAAGAAGATCCACGCCGCCCACGACAAGAAATCCGACGTCGCCTGAGGCGAACCG
Source organism: Azorhizobium sp. AG788 (assembly GCA_943371945.1). GTDB lineage: Bacteria > Pseudomonadota > Alphaproteobacteria > Caulobacterales > Hyphomonadaceae > UBA7672. Next base: position 3,431 of record CALRWU020000061.1, on the reverse strand, counting down.
CCCGCCGCTGAACTGCCGCTTGTGCCGGAGGGCGACTATTCGCCCAGTCGCTGCACCAGAATAAAGCCATCGGCGCAGGACGGCGCGCCCTCCACTGTGGGCAAGCGCTCGTCCGCACGCAGGCTGCCCTGCACCAGACGCAGGATCGTGGGCGTGCCCTCACGATCGAACGGTCCCTCGACCACACCCTCGCGCACGAACACGCCGCTAGCCGCCGTAATCGCGATCGACCGCACATGCATGAGCGAGCCCTCGAAAGCCGGCTCTCCCGACGGCGGCGGCGCAGTGCGCGCGACGGATCCCGTGTCCCGGGCCGCCGCTGCTTCGAATGCGCGCTTCACCAGCGGGCTCGCATTGTCGAGATCGACGTCGCTCGATCGTCCCTCGACCGTGATGTCGTCCGCCAGCGCTCGGAACAGCGCGGCATACATACCCGGCAGATAGCCAAGCTCCTCGATCGTCTGAAAGGGTCCGCGCCGGAATGTTCCCTCTGGAATCCGCGCCGTGCCCTCGACGACCTGCGCGCCGGAATCCTCCGCGCCTTCGCCGAAATTGCGATATTCGATCGTGGCGCTGGCCAGGGCCATGGCCGCCTCTTCATCAAGCCCGGCGGCGTTGTAGAGCGCGGCCAGCATCTCCTCGGACGCCATGTTGATGTCGACGCGCGCGATCTCTGGCTGCACCCGAACGAGCAACACGTCCTCGCCCGCCCTACATCCCCACAGCGCGTTGAAATCATCGATCCGGCCATCGGCATAAGCCGACCACGCCGCGCGAATTCCGCCATCGGCGAGCGCGCGCGTGCGCACCAGTTCGGACCCCGCATTGACGACGACGGCCGACGTATAAGCCTGCCGCGCCGCCGCCGCCGCGATGATCGCCATCACGACAGAGCCCCAAAGCACAAGGACCAGGGCTGCGCCCCGGTCCTTTGGCTTGGAGGCCTTCCGTTTTGAGGCCATGGCTTCACGCGGTTGGCGCGACCGCTTCATTGGTTACTGGCCGGAGAGAGAACGGGCGTTGGCTGCGTCGATGGCGATGCCGACGCCGCGCATTTTCTCGCGCAGTTCGCGGGTCACGATCTCTGCATCGCTTGCGCTGCCGACAACCCGCGGCGTTATCAGCACAACCAGTTCGGTGCGCTCATTCCGCTTGGTGTTGGTGCGGAACAGCTCACCCACCATCGGGATATCCCCCAGCAGCGGAATCTTTGTCGCCCCGTCAGTTACGCGATCGCGGATCAGACCGCCAAGCGCAATGGTCGAGCCATTGTCGACCGCAACCGACGTTTTGATCTTGCGCTGTTGGATGGTCGGCGAGTCGATACCCGACGTTTTGGTCTGTGTGACGTCCGACACTTCCTGCTCGATCTCCAGCGACACACGCCCGCCTTCATTGACCCGCGGCGTCACTTTGAGGATTACACCCGTATCGCGCATCTCGACCTGATTCACGATCGGCGCGTTCGCATCGATCGTCGAGGCCGACGTCTGTGTGACGATCGGAACCTGATCGCCAACCTGCAGGGTGGCGGTGCGGTTGTCGAGCACCATCAGTGAGGGCGACGACAGCACTTTCACGTCCGTCATGCTCGCCACGGCGGAGAGGGCCGCACGGCCGTCTTCGCCGCTGAACAGCACAGAGAACCCCGGGAATGTCGGCGCAACCGCCCCAGTCTTGTCGCCGCTGAATGTCAGGTTGAATTCGCCTGACTCGAGGAACCAGTTGATGCCGTAAGCGAGATCGTCGTTGAGAGTCACTTCGGCAATCGTTGCTTCCAGCATGACCTGGTTCGGCGCCACGTCGAGGACGCTGACAACCTGCTGCAGAAGTTGGAACTCCTCCGGCGTCGACAGGATCAACAGCGAGTTGTTGCCATCGTCAGCCTGGATCCGGATCGGCTTGCCTGTTGCGGATGCCATCGTTGTCGTGGGCGGGCTGCTGAGGCTCGCGCCGCTCGTCGAAATGGTCGTTGTAGTCGCGGCTTTGCCCTGTCCGGACGTCTCGGTCACCACGGGCGTCATGTCCGGACGGACCGTATTGGCAGACATTGAATTGCTGGACTGCTCCTGCGGATTGTCCGACAGCGTACGCTGAAGCAGCTCAGCCACCTCTTTCGCCGCACGATTCTGCAGCGGGACGACATGGAAAGACTGGTCGGACAGACGACCGGAACGATCAAGGCGCTCCATCCAGGTCTGCACCTGCTCAAGCTGTTGCGGTTGCGGGGAGATCGCCATGACGGCGTTCAGGCGCTCGATCGGGATGAAGCGGACAAGACCGGCCATCGGTGTGCCGCTGGCAGCGCCGAACAGCTGGTCGAGCTCGGTTACCAGGCCCGTGGCGGACGTGTTTTTCACGGGCAGCAGGGCGAACGACATGCCGGCCATGTAGTCGACGTCGAACATGTCCACCATTTCCAGAAGGCTGGCGGTGCTGCGCGAGTCGGACTTGATGATGAGAAGGTTGCGGGCAACATCGACACGGGCGATGGCGCCTTCGGGAGCGATCGGCTTGAGGATCTTTTCCATCTCGGTCGCCGAGATGTAACGAAGCGGCACAACCTGCACGCCCGGCCCCACTTTCAGGTCGGACACGCTGGAGCCGTAGCCAACGATGCGCGAGGTAGATGCGAGAGCAGCTTCAGCCGTTGTAACGCGATAGAAGCCGCCTTCGTTGATCAGAGCGGCGCCGCTGCCGGCGAGAGCGCCGGACAGCATTTCGAGTAGCGTGCGCTGATCAACGGGGCGAGCGGTGTCGACGCTGATGGCCCCGGCGATCTCGCCTTCAACGACATAGCTGAGACCCAGCGTGTCGCCGAGCACCTGCTGCACCGCATCGGCAACCGGGACTGCGTTCAGCTTGACGACATAGTTGCCCTTCCCGGTCCGAGAGAGCTGCGCGCTGGTATCGATGAACCGGCCCGTCCCCTTCTGGATGGTGGGCTCGGTCATCTGCTCGGCCGACATGCGCACTTCCGCCGGCGGGCGCTGCATGAGCTCCGTGGAGGGTTTCGCCATCGTGTTCGCGCCGGGCGGCATCGGACGCTTCGCGGCTGGCTGATCGACAGCAACGCAGCCCGACATGGCGACGAGCCCGGCTGCCGATACCGCCAGTTGCAGGCGCAAGGCCAGCGACGGGAAGCTTATCGGTCGTTTTGCCTGTTGGATGATGGACATGACGAACCCCACTTTACTCAATTGTCTTTTGAAAACTTGATGTCAGCGACATTGTCGCCATTCCGAAGCCGCACGCCGCGCACGGTGATCGCCTCGACGGTCCAGTTGCCGACTTTTTCGCCGACCTTGACCCACACCGCCGCAGGCGCATCGGCCGCCTGCAGGGCTACGCGGCCGCCACGCTCGCCAATGATGAGGCCTTTCAGCGCCGGCGCTACGGTTGGGTCGTCTGATGTATCGGGCGCATCCGGA
>CALRWU020000060.1:0-10930 GCA_943371945.1 Azorhizobium sp. AG788 | reverse complement strand
ATGATCGCGCAGTACATACATTCCACTTTTGTGGCGCCGATGGTCATGACCCTGCCCGTCATGGCGGCAATCGCGGTGCTCTATCAGCGACCTCAGATGCGGCCAGTGAGCGGCGTCGCCGGAACCATAACTGTTGGCGTCTGCCTGCTCGCGGCGCTGGGCGTCATCGGAACGCTGCCTTCACAATCGGCCTCCGCACGGATGGTGATGGTGTTCGCCGGTCTGCTCGCAACAGTTGTCACGCTGTTCTGTGTCGCAGTCATGGAGATCCTCGCTCGCGAGTACGTGCACGACCAGCTGAGACAGACCAATAACGCTTTCGGGGACAGTGCATCGCGAGCGAGCACAGCGCTTGAATCGGCGCGGGTCGGCCTGTGGGATGCTCCCGACGCCGCGCACCCCCGCTTCCTCGTGACGGACAGCTTCCGCGCCATCACGGGTTATACCAGCGATGAGTTCAACGCGATCTTTGTTGATCTGAAGAAGTTCATTCACGCAGACGACGTAAGCGTGCTGCGCGATGCCTTTGCGGTTGGCCAGGAGCGCATGTCCCACATCCGTGTCGATTTCCGCATGTTGACCAAGACGCGCGGCTATCGCTGGTTCTCGGCGCGCGCGCGTTATATCCCCAACCCGGATGGAACGACGCGCATTTCTGGATCGCTGCAGGACATCAACGTTGTCAAGGCGGCGGAAGAAGCGCTCCGCACCAGCCGCGATCAGGCGCGCGCGGCGAACAAGGCAAAGTCCGATTTCATCGGCGTCATGAGTCACGAGGTCCGTACCCCGCTCAACGCCATCCTTGGCAGCGTCGAAGTGCTGAAGCGCGGGCGCCATGACAACGAGACCGCGGAATTGATCGGCCTGATCGATGATGCTGGTCGCGGACTTCTCGCCATCGTCAACGACTTGCTCGACGTCACCCGCATCGACGCTGGCAGGATGGAGATCGCCCGCGAACCTCTGGACATCACGGCGGCCTTGACCCGTACGGTCGAGTTCTGGGGCGCGCAAGCGCGCGAGAAGGGCCTCGATCTGACGGTCGATTGCACGGAGGCAGAGGGCCTGCCGATGCTGATGCTCGATGCAGGTCGTGTGCGGCAGATTGTCGGCAATCTGCTCTCCAACGCCATCAAGTTCACCGACACTGGCTCCGTCGTGGCAAGGATCTCCGCCCATGAAGGCGAAGAGGGGCGCATCGATGTCGTCATCAGCGTGATCGACACAGGGCCCGGAGTGCCAGGCGACGTCGCCGAGGCGATCTTTTCGGCCTTCGAGCAAGCGCCCGGCGCGGCCAGTCGCGGCGGCGCCGGCCTTGGCCTCTTCATATCGCGCAGGCTGGCGCGCATGATGGGCGGCGACCTCACGCTCGAACCCGCGCGGGCAAAGGGCGCACACTTCCGGCTGACGCTAAGCGCAGCACGCGTCGATCCGGAAATGCTGAAAACTGTGACACCCGATATCGACGACGCCCAATGGCAGGGCCTGCGCATTCTCTGCGTCGATGACAACGACAAGAACCGGCGCATCGCTGCCCTTCTGCTCGGCAAGCTTGGCCTGGATGTCACGCTGTGCGCCTCAGGCGAAGAAGCGCTCGATCTCTGCGCAACGCAGCCCTTCGACGTCATTCTGATGGATATCATCATGCCGGAGATGGACGGGTTGGAAACGCTGCGGCGGTTGCGGACAGAGTCCGACAGTCTGAATCGCGCAACTCCAGCGGTCGCCCTCACGGCCAAAATCGCGCCGGAAGACATTGCTTCCTATCTTCAAGCCGGCTTTGCCAGTGTCTCGGCCAAGCCGATCAACGTCGCCGACCTCGCAAGCGCAATCGCGCGCGTACTGGCGGAGCGTCCACGCGTAGACGCCTGAACGGAACGATCTTGGACCAACGATCTGAGCGCAATATCAGGCGATCATGCACGCGATCAGGCGCGGCCCGCGCGTCGCAACCGCCCGGCCCAGCGCGTCGTTGAACTCGGCGCATGTCGAAGCCTTCTCTGCGCCGACGCCAAGGCTTTCGGACAGCTTCACCCAGTCTATCTCGGGATTGCCGAGGCTCAGCATGCTATCCGCCGCCGGACCAGGATTGCCCGCGCCCGTCCGCGCCAGCTCGATCTTGAGAATGCGATAGGCGTGGTTCACGAACACGATGACCAGCACGTCGAGATTTTCGCGCGCCATCGTCCAGAGTGATTGTACCGTGTACATCCCCGCGCCATCGCCCGCGAGGCACACCGTCTTGACGTCAGGCCGCGCCACAGCCGCACCAACCGCCACCGGCATGCCCTGCCCGATGGCCCCGCCCGTGTGCCCCAGCCACTCATGCCGGGCGCCGCCTGACAACGCCTGATAGATCGGCAGGCCGGACGTCACGCCATCATCGGATATCAGCGCGCCTTCCGGCAGCAACGCGGCAAGCGACACGCCGATCGTGTGCGGATTGAACTTGTCGCCGGTCGCCGGCGCCGGCCGCGTCCAGTTCATGGAGCGTGGGGCAACCGGCGCGTCGAGCCAGTCGGCCAGCCGCCCGATCGCATCCGCGCTGTCAGTTTCTGGCCCGCCAAGGCTGAGTGTGCGCGCGCCTTTCGGCGTGAAGGCTCCCGGCGTGTTGGGATAAGCGAAGAACGCCACCGGCGGCTTCGTACCCGCGATCAGCAGCAGGTCAGTCTCCGCAAATGTTTCGACCGCCATCTCCGCGAAGTACGGCAGTCGCGCAGCATCATAGAGACCGCCGCCGCGAACATGCCGCGCCATGAAGGTGTCGGTCACCACCTTCACGCCCTGCGCTTCGATCCGGCGCAGCGTTTCCGCACCTCCCGCATGCAGCGCCGTACCATTGACCAGGATTGCCGGTCGCTTCGCCTTGGTGATGGCGCGCCCCGCCTCCTCGATCACATCATCGCTCGCGACCTTCAGCCCGGCGCGCTTGCCAGCCTCTGCGCGCGAGGCGCCGCCCGTCCACGCCACGTCCGCAGGCATGATCAGCGACACCGGTCCCGGTGGCGGACCATAGCTCGCCTCGAACGCCTCGACCGCCAGCTTGCCCGCATCAGCAACCGTATCGACCGATTTCAGCCAGCGCGAATTCGGCCCGGCCAGTCCCGCAATATCCGACGCCAGCGGCGCATCGTACTGTCGGTGTGTCACTGCATGGTCGCCGATCAGGTTCACCATCGGCACGAAGGCCCGCTTGGCATTGTGGATGTTGGCCCCGCCATTCAGATAGCCAGGCCCGAGATGCAGCAAGGTCAAGGCCGGTACGCCCGCCATGCGCGCATAGCCATCGGCCGCTCCGGTCGCGACGCCTTCGAACAGGCACAGCACGCTGCGGATGCGTGGCTCGCGGTCGAGCGCGGTGACGAGATGCATCTCGCTCGTGCCCGGATTGGCGAAGCACGCGGCCACGCCGCAATCCGCCAGCGACCCGATGATCGCCTCCGCGCCCGTCATGCTGCTCTGTTCTGCCATGTTCGCCTCACGTTTTCCTTAACCCTAACGGGGGTCCCACGCGCGGCAAAGCGCAAAGAAAAGCCGGCCCCGACAGGCGGAGCCGGCTGTTTGCCATGCGCGCCGGGGAGACGAGACGAAGTCTCTGCGCGCTGAGTTTCCCAGGTCCGCGCCCTTGGGGAGGCGGTCGGACCGATCACAAACAATGTGATCGCTTCAGACGTGCGGCTTGCTTTCCGTCGCGGCTTCCGGAAACAGGTTCGCGCCACATCGCTTGCAGTGCGCCGCGTCGCGATCATGCAGCGGCAACTGGCAGGCCGGACAGTGATGGCGAACCTTGTCGCCCACGGCGATCGCGCGGATCAACTGCAGGAACAGCGTCACGCCGAGCACCATGATGCCGATCGTGATCCAGCGTCCCAGTGTATCCGGCAGCGTGATGTCGCCCAGCCCCACCGTCGTCAGCGTGCCGATCGTGAAGTAGAGCGCGTCGAGATAGCTGTGAACGTGCTCGTTGTGGCCGACCTGCGTGACATAGACCAGAGCCGTCACCAGGAAGATGAAGACGACGAGGTTCACGACCTTGGCCACGACAAACGAATTGATATGCAGCCAGCGCGCCACCGGCGCCTTGTGGTCGATATATTCGAACGCTCGCACCAGCCGCACCACCCGCAAGACGCGCAGGAACGAAAAATTCGCCGCGAGCACAGGCAAAACCATCGTGAGGAAAACGATCAGGTCGGCCCAGTTGGTCGGTCGCAGAAAGAACCGGACCTTGTGTCGCTCGATGTAGAACCGCGCCAGGAAATCCAGCCCGATCACCGTCGCGATGAACACATCGACCACGATCCATATGCCCGTCGGCGGCACATCCTGTTGATGCCACGACACCAACGGATGCACGAGGAAGATGCCGATCGTCACAAGGTCGAAGACAAGCATCGACCAGCGAAAGACCGATGGCCATCGCCCGTTGCCCGAATAAAGCCAGAACAGTGTCCGGTTCAGTCCCTTGCGGTGTTCGGCCATCTCAGGCTTGCGCCAGCGTTTCGATGAACTTCACCGGCTCGCCACGCCCCGGGGCGACCAGCGCGCCGTCGCACATCACCATCGCGCCGCGAATGAAGGTCGCCACCGGCCAGCCCTTGGCGTCCATGCCGTCATAGGGCGTCCAGCCACAGCGCGAGGCAGACCATGCATTGGTGATCGTCTTGCGCGCATTGAGATCAACCACGGTGAAGTCGGCGTCATAGCCGCGCGCGATACGGCCCTTGCCCGCAATGCCGAATACGCGCTGCGGCCCGGCGCTGGTCAGCTCGATAAACCGCTCCAGCGTCATCTTCCCGTTGGCCACATGCGTCAGCATCACCGGCACGATGGTCTGCACGCCCGGCATGCCCGAGGGCGAGGCCGGATAGGGACGCGACTTTTCTTCGATCGTGTGCGGCGCGTGGTCAGAACCGATCAGGTCCGGAATGCCCTGGTTCACAGCCCGCCACAGGGCCGCACGATGGCGCTCCTCGCGGATCGGCGGATTCATCTGCGCGTAACCTTTGAGCCGGATGTAGTCGTCCGGCCCAACCAGCGTCAGATGCTGCGGCGTCACTTCGACGGTCGCGATGTCCTTGTTGGCGGCGAGGATGTCCATCTCCTCCTCCGTCGTCACGTGCAGCACATGGATGCGCTTGCCCGTCTTGCGCGCAAGGCGCAGCAACCGCCTGGTCGACTGGATCGCCGCTTCCGCGTCACGCACTTCGTAGTGAGACGTCCAGTCGCCCTGGCGCGCCAGCTTCTTGCGCTCCAACAGGCGATACTCGTCCTCAGAGTGGAACGCCGCCCGTCGCGAGATCGCGTTGAGCACGCGCTCGACGCCCTCATCATCCTCGACCAGCAGCTGGCCGGTGCTTGCGCCCATGAAGACCTTCACGCCGCAAACGCCGTCCATCCGCTCCATTATGGGAAGCAGGTCGGTATTGTCGTGTGTCGCGCCAGCATAGAAGGCGTGGTCGGTGTGCATCCGGCCTTTGGCGCGCGCCAGCTTGTCCAGCATCATGTCGGGCGAGGTCGTGGACGGATCGGTGTTCGGCATCTCGAAGACGGCCGTCACGCCGCCGAGCACAGCGGACCGCGAACCCGTTTCGAGATCTTCCTTCCACTCCAGCCCCGGCTCGCGAAAATGGACCTGCGTGTCGATCACGCCGGGTAGGACATGCAACCCGTGAGCTTCGAAGACTTCGCCGGCCTGAGACGTATCGAACGAGCCGATTTCCACGATCTTGCCGCCGGTCACAGCCACATCCGCGGGCGCGATCCCGCCCGGCGTGGCGACGGTTCCGCCCTTGAGGATCAGATCAAAAGTCTGCGGCATGGAACGCTCCGGATTTGCCCGGCTATATGGACCCGCCGCACGAATTATCCAAGCCGCCGCGCTTGCCAGCCCCGGCCTCAGCTACCGCCCTGAATCAGAAGGGCGGCTGTAAAGCCGCCCCTCCTCCACCACCCGCGCCTTTGCCGGCGTCTATCGGACATCACTGGTCGCAGGACCGGGCTGTGCCCGGTCCCGTCGCCTCAGGTGTCCAGTTCGTCGTGATACATGTCACCCATCAGGGTGCTCTCACCCGTGTTGAGAACCTTGAAGAGCCAGGCAAGAATGGCGATCACAATAACCGCCCAGTGCAGCGCAGGATTCTGCGCCGCTTCCACCATCTCGTCCCACATGTCTCGCTGTTCTCCCGCGACTTGAGATCACTCTAGCCGACTGAAATTAACGAAGCCTCTCGCAAAACTTTCACATAGGTAAGCGCTGCAGATTTTGTGGGAAAATTCGTGAACTTTGCAGCGGCTTTTTTAGCCATCAGCCGCAAGCAGCGGCGGCGTTCTGCCCCCATCGAACGCCGACGCGAGTCGGCGGTTCCTCTTGCCGCACCAACAATTTCAATGGCAGTTGACCCGCCATGACCCGAGGCGGCTCCAGCAATCGACCAGGCGGTGGATCTCCCGGCGCACCGCGCGCCTGGCAACGCATGTTGTCGGGCCGCAGGCTTGATCTTCTCGATCCCTCGCCGCTCGATATCGAGATCGAGGATATCGCCCATGGCCTCGCCCGCGTCGCGCGCTGGAATGGCCAGACCAAGGGCGACCAGCCGTTTTCCGTGGCGCAGCATTCCGTGTTGGTCGAAGATTTCGTCGTCCACGTCTGGCCGCAATCGACGGCAGCCGACAGACTCGGTGCGCTGCTTCACGATGCGCCGGAATATGTCATCGGCGACATGATCTCGCCCTTCAAGAATGCGCTCGGCGTCGACTACCGTCAGTTCGAGGCCCGGCTCGAGGCCGCCATCCGCATCCGGTTCGGCCTCCCCCCCAAAATGCCCAACGAGTTGAAGACTCGCATCAAGGCCGCCGACCAGTCCGCCGCCTTCTACGAAGCCACGCGTCTCGCCGGTTTCGACATTGACGAAGCCCTCAACTTCTTCGGCGCACCGCCCCCCGGTCCCGCCCCCGACATGATTCCGCTCTCCCCCACCGCCGCTCAGGCCCAGTTCCTCGAACGCTTCGCTACGCTGCAAGCCGAGATGGATGCAGGAAGGTAGCCACAAGCTCACCATTCCAATTCCGTTTGTCGCAAAGCCGACCTAGTCTGCCCCCATGTCGATCTGGATCTGCTCTCTCGCCGCCGCCCCGCAGCTTGTCCGCCAGTTGCGGCCCTCCCGGGTCGTCAGCCTGCTCAGCCCCTACGACACCTTCCCCGCCTTCGAGGGCTTCGGCAGCAACCTGCACCTCCAGGTGCCGATCCACGATATTGTCGACGATATCGGCGAGTGGCGGGCACCGGACCTCTCGGATGCCGAAAGCGTCATCAATTTCGTGCAGCCGTGGGACCGCGCCGCGCCCATGCTGATCCACTGCTGGGCCGGCATCTCCCGCTCCACCGCCAGCGCCTTCATTACCGCCTGCCTCCACAATCCGGAGACCGAGGAGCAAGAAATCGCCGCCGCCATCCGCGCCGCCTCGCCAACCGCGTCGCCAAACAAGCGGCTGGTCGCCCATGCCGACGCCCTGCTCGGTCGCAACGGACGCATGAACCGCGCCGTCGAGTCGATCGGCCGGGGCTCCGCCGCCATGGAAGCGCAGGCCTTCTCCATCCCGTCCACCTACCCGGCAGCGCGTCGATCATGACGGCGACACCGATCGCCGTCGGCCTGTCCGCCGTGATCGTCGCTGCCGACGGCAAGGCGCCCTACGCGCTCACGACGCGTCATGCTGATGGTATGGCCGGCCTGCCGCACGGCCGCTTCGATCCGAGCGGCCATCGCACCTTCGAACTCGGTCTGCGCGACTGGGTGCGGGCACAGACGGGGTTCGAGCCCGGCTATGTCGAACAGCTTTATACCTTTGGCGATCTCGGCCGCGAACTGCCGCAAGCCGAACTCGGTGACGCCCCTTCCGGCGCACGGCTTATCTCCGTCGGCTATCTGGGTCTCACGCCCGAGCGCACTGACATCTCGGCCTTCGACGCCGTCTGGCGCGACTGGCACCGGCATTTCCCGTGGGAAGATCACCGCCAGGGCCGTCCCGCCCTCATTGCCGAAGCCATAGCGCCCGCCCTGCTTGCCTGGGCCGACGCCGGCGGCAAGCAGTCAGCCACACGCCTGTCGCGCGTCCAGCTCGCCTTTGGCCTCGACGACCAGCCCTGGGTCGAGGAACGCACGCTGGAGCGCTATGAATTGATCTACGAAGCGGGCCTCGCCCCGGAATCCATTCGCGACAGTGGCCGCAAGCCTGTGAAAGCGCCGTCTGCCGCGCTAGGCGAACCAATGATCTCCGACCACCGCCGCATCCTCGCGACCGCCATCGGCCGCCTGCGCGGCAAGATCAAATACCGTCCCGTGGTCTTCGAACTTATGCCTGAACGCTTCACGCTTCTCGACCTGCAGAAAGTCGTCGAGTCGATCCTCGGCCTGCCCCTTCACAAGCAGAACTTCCGCCGCTCGCTCGACCGCTCTGGACTGGTGGTGGGCCTTGGCCAGTTCACGCAAGCGACCGGCGGCCGCCCCGCCGAACTCTTCCGCTTTCGCCGCGAAGCCCTCCGTGAAGGCCACCTCTCAGGCGTGCAGACGCCGCGCGGTTGAGACTTGGAGACATCGTGCAGCGACAACCGATTCCCACTCGACGGCATGACCGTTTTGTGAGACATTAGTTATGCTCAAGTTGAGCTTAAGTGGCTTCCCGACGACGCCTTTCCCTTGAACGGCATTTTTTCGGACCCATCTTATGCTCAAGTTGAGCACAAGGGAGGCGATTCCACCCTTGTTGAAGCTGGAGGCACCAAGATGGCCCGGGTTATCGAATTTGGACATGGCTGCGATATCCCCGCCGCCCGCCGCCGCCCGACCGCCGCCGAAGCCCGCGGCCTCGCCTACAATGACGAGGTGAAGGCCGGCACGGATCATCTGTATCCGCTGGTGAAGGACTTCATCACGCCGATGGAGTGGCCCGCCGTCGCGCCATTCGTCTTCCACATCAACAAGCTCAAGGCGGCAAAGAACGCCGTCGTCCTTGCGCACAACTACATGACGCCGGACGTGTTCCAGCTCGTCGGCGATTTCCGCGGCGACTCGCTCCAGCTGGCGCGCGAAGCTGCCCGTACGGACGCCAAGGTTATTGTCCAGGCCGGCGTGCACTTCATGGCCGAAACCTCGAAAATCCTGTGCCCTGACAAGACGGTGCTTATCCCCGACACGCGCGCAGGCTGCTCGCTGGCAGCCTCGATCACCGGCGCCGACGTGCGCCTGATCCGTCAGCGCTACCCGGACCTCCCGATCGTCACCTATGTGAACACCACGGCCGACGTGAAGGCCGAGTGCGACATCACCTGCACGTCGTCCAACGCCACCCAGGTCGTCGAGCACATCGCCGAAGCCTGGGGTGTCGACACCGTGATCATGGTCCCGGACGAGTTCCTCGCCCGCAACGTCGCCGCCAACACGCACATCAAGATCATCGCCTGGGAGGGCCATTGCGAGGTCCACGAGAAGTTCTCGGGCGAGGATGTGCGCCAGATCCGTGAGGCACATCCGGGCGCGATTGTGCTCGCGCACCCTGAATGTCCACCGGATGTCCTTGAAGAAGCCGACTTTGCCGGGTCAACATCCGCCTTGTCGAACCACGTCAGGGAATCAGGCGCCCGGAAGGTCGTCCTTCTGACCGAATGTTCGATGAGCGATAACGTCGCCGCGGACAATCCCGGCGTGGAGTTTGTTAAACCATGCAACCTCTGCCCTCACATGAAGCGCATCTCGCTGGAGAACATCTACGACGCGCTCCTGACGATGAAGCACGAGGTGACGGTGCCGGAGGACGTGCGTCTGCGCGCGAAAGCAGCGATCGACGCCATGCTGGCGCTGGGCCCGCCGAAGCACACGCCGAAGTTCAAGGTGGGCGCGGACGTCTACGCGCCCGTGCAACTGATATGACACCGCGTCGGCCGCTCCGTCGTCTCGCCGCCATCCTCGGCTGCACCATCGCGCTCACGGCTGCGATGCCCGCGTTCGCGGATGACGTTGCCGGCGACTGGCTCTTCGACACCTCGAAGTTCGCCGACAATGACTGTCAGATCTCAGGCCGCATCACCTTCACCCAGACACCCGTGAAGAACACCTACACCTGCGTGTTCGAGAGCGAGCAGATCTGCGGCAAGCTCAGCGGCAATCTCTACATCAAGGTGCGCCAGAAATGCACCGCGCAGCGCATCGGCAAGCAGGTCGCCGTCAAATCCCAGGTCGACAAGATCCTCGATCGTCGGCCCAAAATTCCGTACCCCGAGGACTATTACCTCGCGGACAATTTCATCGTTCAGCTCTCGAACAACAAGGCCGAGATGAACGGCTCGCACTACGACGAACAGCGTCAGCTCAAAGCGCGCTTCTGGCGTGACGTCGAGCTGATTGGGTAGATGACCATGACGAGGACGAGATGAAGCAGGCAGTTTCGCTCGGCGTCCTCGCCAGCCTCTTTCTCGTGTGCACCAGCTTCGCGCCGGTCAGCGCCGAGCCGCCTGCCCCCTCGCCGATTGGCGAGTGGGGTTTCAAGACCAGCACGATGAACGAGGGCTGCACGCTCTCGGGTTCGATGACCATCACGCGCAAGGCCGACAAGACCATGGCGTGCACATTCAAGGCCGTCTGGGCCTGCAAGCAGGTCGTTCCGCGCTCAGTCGAGACCGACCAGACCTGCACCGCCAAGCAGACCGGAAGCACCGTCACGATCACCAGCAAGATCGCGAAGATCGGCAAGGTCACGCCCGCCACCTATGCCGACTTCATGCGCGCCAACTACGCGGCGGACCATTTCCAGGTGAAGATCGACGCCACCGGCGACAAGATGGATGGTCTGTTCCATTCCTACGGACAGGCGTCCGTCGCCTTCCGCCGCCACCTCGACCTGATCGGCTGATACGTGGCAAATCGTGACATCC
>CALRWU020000059.1:0-10967 GCA_943371945.1 Azorhizobium sp. AG788 | reverse complement strand
TAAAGAAGATAGGGTGAGGAGATCATGGAATGCCCGGCCAGCTGTTTTGCAGGGCAGGACCATCGCGACGGAAGGCTCCGGCGTCGAATTCAGATGCGGGTCTGATCTATGAAGAAAAGCTATGGGCCGACCCTAGCTACGGGATCTTCTCCGACAGCACCTGACCCATGGTCTTGACGAAATTCTCGGACAGGTTCGACAGTGGTCGGTCCTCCAGGTGCATGCAGTAGACGCCGAACTTCAGTGGCGGATGGAGCGGTCGGAACTCGACCTTCTCCGAGGGATCGGCCCGGGCGGTGAACTCGTCGACGACCGCCACCCCCACCCCGTTACGCACCAGCGAAGCGGCCATGTAGAAGGTGCTGCAAGTGACCGTCTCGTTGATGACAAGACCCCGCGCCTCGACCTCCCGGTTGAAGATTTCGCTTACCGGTCCGGTAGCGCCCGAGCCGATGAATTCGCGCGTCTCCAGTTCGGCGAGGTCGAGGCGCTCGGCCACATTCGGGCCGAACTCGCCGCGCGGGAACATGAGCATGAGTTCGCCGGCCCCGATCTGGAAGTCGGCGATACGCGGGTGCTGGATAGCGTCATAGGCCAGCGCCATGTCGACCTCGTGCTCGTACAGGCCGCGCAGCACCTCGTCATAGTGCAGCGTGCGAAAGTCGAAGGTCACCGTCGGATGGGCGGCCCGGAATCGGGCGACCGCCTCGGGTGCGACGCACAGGCCCAGGGCCGGCAGCACGGCGGCGCGGATGTGCCCCCCCTCGCCGAGCTTGAGGTTGCGTGCGGCCTGCTTGAGCGACTCGAGCCGCTCGAAGACCTCCTTCACCTCGCGGAACAGGGCGTGCGCCTCGTCGGTAGGGGCAAGCCGCCCCTTCACCCGCCGGAACAGATCAAAGCCCAACTGGTCCTCGGCGTGTTTGAGCACCTTTGATACCGACGGCTGGGACACGTTCAGCGCCCGCGCGGCGGTCGATATCGACCCGTGCGCGTACACCGCGTGGAAAACTTCAATATGCCTTAGACGCATGGGTTGGGATAGAAAGCGATGCGGCAGGGCTATGCAAGGGGGCGCTACCAGGCTGGCCAACCAACTCTCCGCCATCTCCGGGCTGACGCCCACCAGACTTTGGCGGCAGCGACTGCCGCTGTCTGGTTCACAGTAAGGGTCGGGGTCTTTGCGCCCGAGGTGGGTCAAGCTGACAGGACCGGCCCGGCTCTGCGCGGCCTTGTGGCGGGCTGATCTGGCTGGAGACCATAGCGCGGGGTTGGTGGCGGACAGGGTGTCCGCCCAATCAATGGCCGGGCCAATCCGAGAGCGTCCGGAAAGGTCCGCGTGATATCAATGCATTACGAATTGGCTTGACCGACCAAGACCGGTGCCGTCCTACTGCATCCGACACGAAATGTGGGACGCAATGGGGGACGCGATGAAGCCGACCGGTAGCCATCCAGACCGCGCGCTGAGCGCTGTGGCGGTGAAAAATGCCACGAAGCCGGGCCGCTATGCTGACGGCAACGGCCTGTATCTGCTCGTTGACCCGTCGGGCTCCAAGCGGTGGCTGCTTCGTACCGTGGTGCACGGCCGGCGGCGGGATATGGGCTTGGGTAGCGTCAGCCTGATCAGTCTAACCGAGGCGCGGGAGAAGGCCCAGGAATACCGCCGGGCGGCACGATTGGGCGCCGATCCGATTGAGGAGCGCCGGCTGGCGCGGGCTGTGGCTCCGTCTTTCGAGGACGCCGCAGCCCAAGTGCATAAGGCGCACGCTGCAGGCTGGAAAAACCCCAAGCACGCCGCACAGTGGCTCAGCACCCTGCAGCAGTATGTCTTTCCTCATTTCGGCGCGAAGCAGGTGGACAAGATCACGACCGCCGACGTGCTGCGGGCCCTGTCCCCGATCTGGCTGACCAAGCCGGAGACGGCACGCCGGGTGCGTCAGCGCGTGGCGGCCGTTCTGGATTGGGCGAAGGCCGCAGGCTTCCGGGCGGGGGACAATCCGGTCGAAGGCGTCGGCAAGGGTCTGCCGCGCCAGAACGACAAGGCGCAGCACCACGCAGCCTTGGCCTATGCGGACGTTCCGGCCTTTGTGGACCGCCTGCGGGAGGCGGACGCGACCGAGACAGTACGGGCCGCGTTTGAGTTCCTGATCCTGACCGCCGGGCGAACGGGCGAGGTCATCGCGGCGAAGTGGCCGGAGTTCGATTTGGCGGCCAAGCTCTGGACGGTTCCGGCGGATCGCATGAAGGCCGGGCGAGAGCATCGCGTTCCCCTCTCGGACCGGGCGGTCGAACTGATTGAGGGCATGCGGGCTCAGGGTATGCAGAGCGACTATGTTTTCCCCGGCGCGAAGGTGGATCGACCGATATCCAATATGGCCTTTCTCATGCTGCTACGGCGGGCAGGGGAAAGCGTCACAGCGCACGGCTTCCGATCAGCCTTCCGCGACTGGTCGGCCGAGCGAACCAACTTCTCGCGAGAGGTCTGCGAGATGGCCTTGGCGCATACGGTCAAAGACAAGGTTGAGGCGGCATACCGGCGGGGCGACCTGCTCGACAAGCGGCGGCAGCTCATGACTGCATGGGCGGATCACGCCTGCCGATCCGGCGGCGAAGTTGTCGCGATGAGGGCTTAGGCGCCGTCCCCTGTCCCGACCGCATCGGGCTGCAGTTGCCCAAGGGAGGACAGGTGGCGGCCCCGCTGCCTATACCTAGCTACGGCGCGGCTCAAGGTCCCATGGCGTCCGACTGAGTCTCATGGCAGCGTGTCGGGGCATGGATCAGTATGAGAAAGACCCCATAGCCTACTTGATGCGGCGCAAGTTTCCGCCGAGGGACCGAACGCCCCGCATCCACAATCCGAACGCTTTGACTCAAACGCCTCCAGAGCAGCGGTCGCCGGAAGCGACGATGCACCTTTTCCATCTGAAACTCATGTCTCCGTCGGAGCTGCGCCAGGCGGCTGCGGAGGAGCGGGGGAAGGAGGTTGCAGAGTGGGTTGCGAGCGCCGCCGCCGATGAGCGGACCCAATTTTTCAATCAGCCAAATGCCGTCCCTGATCTGGACCATTGGGCGCGGATGGATTTCTGGAGCTTGGAGGAAGCCTTAGCGCTCAGCTTCGGAAAGGCCCCAGAGGTGCTTACCGCGAAGCGCGTGACGGGCCTGAGCACCTATTCTCCGTTTGCAGTTGAATACCGGCGCCGCACCGAGGTCGCGAGGAGGGCCATTGTCGCAAAGCAAATGTGGGAAAGCGTGCGGCCCAGCACCTTTCTCCGATGGGCGCAGCGCAAAGGCATGAACCCACCGGCCGAGTTGGTCGCGGCGGTCGAAGCGGCAGGCGGCGATTTGAGGGACTGGCAGGACTTCTACAACAAACTGAAAGAGGCGAGCGACAGAAGCGACGCCGCGCACGAGGCCCAGATTACCGCAAAGGACGCACATATCGCGGCGCTTCATTCTCGCATGGAGACCGTCGTGCGCTCCATGGCGGCGGCGGCGGCGGCTCAATTAAAGGCGTCTGTGTCGCCTGCGCCAGTGGTGCCCGAGCTGAGAACCCGTGAGCGCGACAGCCTGCTCAAGCTTGTGATTGGGATGGCCGTGGGTGGCTACAGCTACGACCCGAAAGCAGGGCGAAGCCCGACCGTCTCGGAAATTGCCGATGATCTGGAACGGGCCGGCGTCGGCCTGGACGCTGACACGGTTCGGAAATATCTGAACGAAGCCAAGCAGCACTTGCCCGACCAAGGCTGAGCCTTCGGCAGAGCGTAGAGAGACCGTCCGTCGCAGGGCGTTCGCGAAACCGAACTGCCGATCCTGAAACCGATTTCGGTTTGGCCTAAACCGAGTTCGGCCACAGCGCCAATCGGCCCCTCTAATCCTGCACCGTCCCCCTTGAGACGGAGCAACCCCTTGTCGAACAATCTCCCCGAAACCGGCCTGCTGCGCCTGAGCCAGGTTCTCGCCCCGAACGGGCCGATCCCGGTCAGCAAGTCCACATGGTGGCTCGGCGTGCGGACCGGCCGGTACCCCGCGCCGGTCAAGCTCGGCCCCCGGATCACGGCGTGGCGCGCCGAGGATATCCGCAAGCTGATCGCCCGGCCGGTGGCCTGAACTTGCCGCCCGCTCGGCTCAATCCTCGGCTGGCGAAAATTCATCGCACCTATGCGGTCGACGAACTGGCGCGGCTGTACGGCACGCACCGCAACACGATCCGGAATTGGATGAAGCGCGGCTTGCAGCCGTTGGATAGCCGCAAGCCGCTCCTGTTCAAGGGCGACGAGGTGCGCGACTTTCTCGAAGGCCAGGCCAAGGGCCGCAAGACCAAAACCCCGCCGGGGATGATCTACTGCGTGGGGTGTCGCCGCCCGCAGGAGCCCGACGGCGGAATGGTCGATTGCGTGCCGCTCAAGGGCGCCGTCGGCGACCTGCAGGGCTTCTGCCCCGCCTGCGGGGCCCTCATGCATCGGAAGGTCAACCTCGGCCGCCTGGACGCCGCAGTCGGGAAACTTGAGGTGCGCATGGCGAAAGGGCCTCAGCACTTATGCGGCAGTCCCGATCCCTGCGTGAACTGTGCATCCGGTGACCCGCCAGCGGCATGCGCCAGTCACAGCCCCTCGCCGAGCCCTTTTGGCGGTCAGATCGGCCGCGACAGGGCAGGGGAGAGCGCCTCCGGCGAGCGATGCAACGCGCGCCTCAGGACGACCCTCGCTCCCGGCGCCCGAAGCGCTCTGGAGGATGAGGCGACCATACACGACGCCGCCGACGAGCGCGCGCGCCCAACACTCCAACCCCCGACCAGAGACCGCCCCGGAGCTGACTGACTTGCCCAGGAACAATCCCGATAACGAGCGTATCAAGCGCGAATATTTCCATTGGCTGACCAATGCCAAGGGGCAGGCCGAGACGACGTTGGATGGCATCGCGGCCGCGCTGCATCGGTTCGAGGCTCACACCCGGTTCAAGCCGTTCAAGAGCTTCCGACGGGAACAGGCGGTCAGTTTCAAGCAATGGCTGACCGAGCAGCATAACGCCCGGACGGGAGAGCGGCTGAGCCGCGCGACCCTGTATGGGACCTTGAAGGGGTTGCGGGCCTTTTTCGAATGGTTGTCCCGAGAGCCCGGCTTCCGCTCGCATGTCAGTTTCTCGGACGCGGCGTATTTCAACCTTTCGGGCAATGAGGTCCGGATCGCCACGGCGCAACGGGAGCGGCCTGCGCCGACCCTTGAGCAGATTGGGCATGTTCTGAGCCGCATGCCGACGACCACGGTTGTAGAGCGACGGGACCGCGCCGTCATCGCCTTCACCCTGCTCACCGGGGCGCGGGATGGCGCGACCGCCAGCTTCCTTCTCAAACACATAGACCTTGATGCTGGACGGGTGGAGCAGGACGCCCGCCAGGTTCGTACGAAAGCGCGCAAGACTTTCACCACGACCTTTTTTCCGGTCGGAGATGAGGTTCGCCAGATCGTGACCGATTGGGTTCAGGAGTTGCGCGAGGTGCACCTGTTCGGCCGCGATGACCCGCTGTTCCCGGCTACGGAGATGGCTCCTGACGCCGACGGCCTGTTCTCCCGGTCAGGCCTCTCGCGGCAGGGTTGGACGAACGCGGGCCCGATCCGTGCCATTTTCAAGCGGGCGTTCGAGGAGGCCGGGCTTCCGTACTTCAACCCCCACAGCTTCCGCAAAACGCTCGCGTTGCTCGGCGAGGTGCGGTGTCAGACCCCCGAGGCGTTCAAGGCCTGGAGCCAGAACCTCGGCCATGAAGGCGTTCTGACGACGTTCGCCAGCTACGGTAAGATAGCCCCGGAACGGCAGGCCGATATCATCCGTAGCCTTGAAGCGCGGGAGCAGGTCCAATTCGACAGGGCTGAGCACATCCGAGCGCTCCAAGCGGCCCTTCGCTCCCTTGGCGTATAGTTTCCTCCGGCTCCGAACGTCTCTCTTGCGCATCACCGACGAGCCGCCTCAAATCGCTGAGCATCGGAGGGACAGGCAATGGATCAGTCTATCGGTAGGTTTGTGCAGATCGCTAAAGGGCTAATGTTCCTCGCAGTCGGAGCCGGCGTGCTTTTGGGCGGGTGGAGCCTCACCGTCCGCCCCCTAGGTGAAGCGATGGCGCTGAACGCCGTGACCGGCACCCTGTGCGACGGTGCTTATTGCATGGCGACCCGACGGATAGAAACACCAGCTCCGCCGCGATGAGGCAGAGGCGGGGTCCGCCCAAGTGGTCGGAGTGGAGCCCGCAGATTAAGCGGAATGGAGAGCGGCGCTCGCTCCACCCCACATTCCGCCCCTCAATGACCTAGCTTTCGGCCGTGCTGAGGAGATGGCTGACCAAGGGAAGAGCTGCCAGGACCACCCCGCCAACGGTGGCGACGGCGAGCAGGACCACCGTCATCCGCGCCGGCCGACGACCTTTACGGAAGCTCTGCCATCCCACGAAGCCCCAAGCCGCTAGCATGGCCGCGACCCCGGCGATCCCCGCCCAACCTTGCCAGCCGGAAAAGGCGGCCATGAGCCCGCCTCCCGCTCCGAGCAGAACGGCCGTGACAGAAAGCGGCAAGGCGCAACAGGCTGCGCAGGCGGCGACGCCGACCGCCACGACTGCCGCTCCCTTGGCGGCGTGCCGTCTCACCGGCCCTTTGGTTTGCAGCTCCGTGCTCACCTCGCTCATTCCGCACCGCCCGCGCAGCAACCGCAGCGGCTTTCAGGGGTAGGAAGGAATGGCGCGAAGACAGCCTCGGCCATCTCCCGCGCGGCATCGGGCGCGGTGATCGTCAGAACCACGGCGTCGCCGGCTTCCGCCAGGTGGAAGACCAGAAAGGCGCAGCATTCTTGCTCCTGCGCCATCAACGCTCGTACCCGGTCCGAGACAGCCAGGTCATAGGTGAGGGTGAGGCGAAGGCCGTCGCGCGTGTGGCTCCTGAGAGCGTCCGAGTTCAGGGCGGCGATCTGGGCGAGGCGGCCACCAAAATCTTGTCCTGTGAGGGTGCAGGCGATGGGCGGTAGGGTTTCAGGTTCAGGTGACAAAGCGGCTCTCCTTGAAGGAATAGCCTGACCGTAGGAGTTCAAGTAACTTGAGGTTCAAGCCCTATTTTCAGCGGAGCTCAGCGTGGCCCTAAAGATCGGAGAATTGGCGGCAAAGACCGGCGCGAGCCCGCCCACCATTCGGTATTACGAGCAGATCGGGCTGCTGCCCCCGGCGCACCGGATCGAAGGAAAGCAGCGGCGGTATGATGACGGCGACGTCAAACGCCTGACATTCGTCCGGCGCTGCAGGGAGATGGGGTTTCCCATTGAACAGGTGCGGACGCTGGCCAACCTCATGCAGGACCCAGAACGCTCCTGCGTGGAGGCGCGGGACATGGGAGCCAGCCAACTCGCTGCCGTGCGCGCCAAGCTCGTTGAATTGAGGGAGCTTGAGCAAACCATGAGCGAGTTCGTCGAGCGATGCGACGCCGCTTGCGCCGGCGGCCCTGGCCCGGACTGCCTTGTGCTGACCGACCTCACTCAGCCCTTAGCGGAGACCGGATGCGGTCGCGGCTCGGGCTGCACGCCATGAAGACGGCCCTGATCTATGCCGCCGCTGCTCTCGCCGAGATCGCGGGTTGCTACTCATTCTGGCTCTGGCAGAGGGAGGGCAGGTCGATCTGGTGGCTCGCGCCGGGATTTGCGAGCCTGGCGCTGTTTGCATGGCTTCTGACCCTGATCGACGCGGCGGCGGCGGGGCGGGCCTATGCCGCCTACGGTGGGATTTACATTGCCGCTTCCCTGCTGTGGCTTTGGCAGGTTGAGCGGGTCCGTCCAGACTTCTGGGACCTGGCCGGCGTCGCGATCTGTCTGGCAGGCGCGGCCGTTATCGTGCTGGCGCCACGATCCGCCGCGTGAGTGGCCACCCAAGCTCAGGCTATCCCGGACCGAACTAAGATCATCTGGAAGCTTGGGAGCCACCCGCGATGCCTCGGGTTCAGCTGTGCTTGGCGAACACCCGCGACTTTCCGCCTTTCAGCAGCAGAAGGGTCTCGTAGGGCTCTCGCTCGCCGCCAAACGCCTCCATTCCCGGCGACCCGAGCGGCATGCCTGGAACCGACAGGCCAATCGCTGCCGGCGCTTCCTTCAGCAGGCGTTCGACATCGGCGGGGGGAACATGACCGATGGTGAGGTAGGCGCCGATGGTCGCCACGTGGCAGGAGGACAGTTCATCGGGGACGCCCCGCTGCCGCCAGAGGGGACTGATGTCATCCATGTTGACGACCTTCGGTCGGAAGCTTGCCTTCGCCATGGCGGTGATCCAGCCACCGCAGCAGGGGCAGGTTGGCGTCTTGTAAACCACCAGATCACGCAGCGGCGCGGCCTGGGCGCATGAGGCGGAGACCAGTCCCATGACACCCGCAAGAACAGTGCGGCGACCAATTATCTGCATCACTCCGACCTAGCTGACGAACGCCCACCGAGGCACCCGGCCACGGTAGCTCATATACTCGGCGCCAAGCATGCGCCCAAGGTGATCCTCTTCCAGCCTCACCTGAACCTGCATCAGGACCTCGCCCAGCAGGAAGGCCGCCAAGGTCGCGGCGTTAGGCCAGAGGAGCAACAGGCCGAGGAGGTTGACCCTCATCGAGAGGAAGATCGGGTTCCTGGATCGCGAGAAGACCCCGGTCTGGACGAGCGCCGTCGGACGGCCCGTGTCGATCCCGATCCGCCAGGAGCGACCCATCTGAGCCTGGGCAACGACAATCAGGATCAGGGACCCGACCAACAACACGATGCCGGCGATCCTGACGGCGGCGTGGTCGAGCCAGGGCAGCGGCCCGAATTGATCCATGGGAAGCCAGACGGCGGCGACCAACGCGGCGAACAGGGCCAGGATCAGCAGCCGGAAACCCTTGGAGACCACCCCGTAAGCCGTGTCGTCGAAAGGCAGGACGAAGGCGTTGATCCGGTCCCGTCGCCAGAGCCGCCACGTGGGCCAGACGAATGCGACAGCGAAGAAGGTCAGGAAGTAGCTCAACAGGGCTGCGGGCATGTTTCATCCTCCAAGCGGTTCACTGCTCTACCTCCTCTAGTCACTAGAGGATCAAGTCGGATTTTTCGCTTCACCCTGGGGCGGCTTCTGCTTCTTGTTCTTGAGACGCCGGCTTCGGCGGTTTTCCCCCACCGGGCCGGGAAGGGACGAGCCGGTGAGGAAGGCCGTAAGGCATCTCGCGACAGCATCGTGATACGGCTGTAGCCGCTCAATTTTCAAAGCCATGCGGAACACCAGCCAGGGAACGAAACCCTCATACCCCGTGCCCTGAACGAGCAGGGAACCCTGTGGATGAGGGCGTATTTCAAGCCACTGCCTCAACCGAAACAGGAACGCCCATCCGGCGCCATATTCGAGCAGTCGATGACGTTCGCAGCGGACAACGGTCCAGCGTGCGTTCGAACTGAACTCAGATGACCCGAGCAGCCTGCCTTTGATCCTGACCTTGCCGCCCAGCTCGACAATGCCCTCTATCGCCTGGTGAGGGTGCCATGCCGGGTAGCTGGGAAAATCGACGAGCGCCGTCCAGACGCGCTCGGGCGGCGCCGGAATTGGCGTTTCTGTCTCAAGCTGGATCACGTCACCTTGTCCCGATAGGCCAGCAACCGGAGGGCGTTGACCACGACGAGCAGGGTTGACCCCTCATGGAAGATAATCGCGGCTCCGATCTTGAGACCAAAGAGCGTGGCCGGAATGAGAACCGCGACGACCCCCAGACTGACCCACAGGTTCTGCTTGATGATGCCGCTGGTCTTGCGGCTGAGGCCGACCGCGAAGGGCAGGTGACTGAGGTCGTCTGCCATCAAGGCCACGTCGGCGGTTTCTAGGGCGACGTCGGAACCTGCGGCGCCCATGGCGATGCCGACTGTCGCGTTGGCGAGGGCCGGAGCGTCGTTGACACCGTCGCCAATCATCGCGACCCGCCCCTCGCTGGCCTTCAGCTCGGCAATGATCCGGACCTTGTCTTCGGGCATCAGTCCGCCCATCGCCTCGTCCAGGCCTAGCTGGGTAGCGATGGCGTCGGCCACGGACTGGTTGTCGCCGGACAACATGACGATGCGGGTGATCCCCATGCTGCGAAGGCGGGCGATGACGCCCTTCGCGGCGGGCCGCGCGGTATCCATCAGGCCTATGGCTCCGAGGTATCGGTCACCGGACTTGACCACCATCACGGTTCGCCCGCTGGTCTCCAGTCGCTGGACCTCGCTCCACAGCGCGTCGGAGGGCGGGGCGCCCTGGCCCTCCTCGAACAGCTTGGGTTTGCCGATCACCACCGTCTGGCCCGCGACGCGGGCCTGGACGCCCTTGCCGGTCAGGCTGGTCACCTCGGCGGCCTCCGGGACCGGATAGTCCTTCAACCGTTCTCCGCCGTCGCGGACGACAGCCGCCGCCAGCGGATGATCGCTCAGGCGTTCAACCGCGACAGCGACCGACAACAGTTCCTGCTCGTCGACACCGTCAGCGGGCGCCAGGTCGGTAATCCTCGGCTTGCCTTCAGTCAGCGTTCCCGTCTTGTCGAAGGCGATGGCGGTCAACGTGCCGAGATTTTCCAGGGGGCCGCCGCCTTTCACCAGGACGCCCCCTCGGGCTGCCCGAGCCACCGCGCTTAGGATCGCGCTGGGGACCGAGATGGCCAGGGCGCAGGGACTCGCTGCCACCAGGACCGCCATGGCGCGGTAGAAGCTGACGCTGAACGGCTCGTCGATGACGACCCAGGCGAAGAGCAGAAGGCCCACGCCCGCCAGAACGGATGGCACGAAGATGCGCTCGAAGCGGGCGGTGAACTGTTGGGTCGGGGATTGCTGGGCTTCGGCCTCGGCCACCATCTTCACCACGCGGGCGAGTGTGGTTTCGGACGCCATTCGGGCGACCCGCACATCCAGAGCGCCAGGACCGTTGATGGTGCCCGCGAAGACGCGGTGTTCCGCGCTGGCTTTGTCGAAAT
>CALRWU020000058.1:0-11002 GCA_943371945.1 Azorhizobium sp. AG788 | reverse complement strand
CAGCCCTGGATCCCGACGTTCGTCGGGATGAGCGGTAACGGAGTGGCCCCCACATTCTATTTCGGTAATCCCC
This sequence comes from Azorhizobium sp. AG788, assembly GCA_943371945.1. Taxonomy (GTDB): domain Bacteria; phylum Pseudomonadota; class Alphaproteobacteria; order Caulobacterales; family Hyphomonadaceae; genus UBA7672. Next base: position 10,929 of record CALRWU020000058.1, on the reverse strand, counting down.
CGGTCTGTTTCAGAGCCTCCCAGAGGACGATGCCGGCGGACATCGCGACGTTGAGGGAGCGGGCGGGCGGGGTGAGGGGAATCGCCACACGGGCGTCGGCGGCGTTGTGGATATCTTCCGGGACGCCTGCCGACTCACGGCCGAACAGCAGGACGTCTTCGGTGCGGAATGAAAACTGGTCGAGTCGCGTCGCCGCGCGCGTCGTTAGGAGAATGAGGCGGCTCCCGGAGGCGATTTGTGATTCCCTAAAGCTGGCCCAGCCGGAATGGCGCGAAACACTGGCATTTTCGGCATAGTCCATTGCCGTTCGCCGCAGGCCCCTGTCGGTGAGGGGAAAGCCGCACGGCTCTATAATGTCGACTGCGACGCCAAGGCACGCGGCCAACCGAAGATTTGCCCCAAGATTCTGGGGGATGTCAGGTTGATAGAGGGCGAGGCGCACTTTAGACGGGTCCGTCACTTGAGGGGCTTTCTTGCGACACCACGCCACGTGGGGGGCAAACCCTGCGGCGGCGATAAGGCGTCAAAAGCTCCGGATAGCATGGGAGACTCGTGTGTCGGAACACGGATCGAAAGCCGCAACGGCAGACTCTGCTCACGCCGGCGAAACACGGCGGGATTTCATTCATATCGCGGCGGCGACCGTCGCGGCTGGCGGCGTGGCCGCGGTCGCGTGGCCATTCGTCCAGCAGCTGGCGCCTGCAGCGGATACCCGCGCAGCCTCGAGCGCTGAAGTCGACGTCACGAAAGTGCCGGAAGGCAGCGAGATCCGGGTGCTGATCGGCGGTCTGCCGTTCTTCATTCGTCACCGCACAGCGGCGGAAATCGCTCGCGCCGAAGCCGACGATACGGCCCAGCTGCGCGATCCGGCGACGGACGACAGCCGCCTTCGCCCGATGCTGGACGGCAAGCTGAACCGCGCCATCCTCGTTACTTCGGGCACATGCACACACCTTGGTTGTGTTCCGGTCGGACCGGCGCAGGGCAATGTCGGTGAATTCGGCGGCTGGTACTGCCCGTGCCACGGCTCGCACTACGATACCTCGGGACGGATCCGCAAAGGTCCGGCGCCAAAGAACCTGGCGATCCCGAAGTACGTGTACGAGTCCGAAGCCTTGATCAAGATTTCGCTGTAGTCGGGGGCAAGGATCATGAGCGGACCGTCGACCTACGAACCCAAGACCGGTTTCACCAAGTGGATGGATGAGCGCCTGCCCATCATCCGCTTCGGCGCCGACCTGATGGATTTCCCGACCCCGAAGAACCTCAACTACTGGTGGACCTTCGGCGGCATTCTGGCTGTCATGCTGGTGGTGCAGATTGCCACTGGCGTCGTGCTGGCGATGCACTATGTGGCCAACACCTCGCTGGCGTTCGACTCGGTCGAGCGTATCCGCCGTGACGTGGATTTCGGCTGGCTGATCCAGGGCATTCACGCCAACGGCGCGTCGATGTTCTTCCTCGCCGTGTACATCCACATGTTCCGCGGTCTGTATTACGGCTCATACAAATCGCCGCGTGAGGTGATCTGGATCCTCGGCGTCGTGATCTATCTCGTCATGATGGCGACGGCGTTCATGGGCTACGTGCTGCCCTGGGGCCAGATGTCGTTCCACGGTTCGGCGGTCATCACCAACCTGATCGGCGCGATCCCGCTGGTCGGCGACACGGTGAAGACCTACCTGATGGGCGGACCGGCGATCGGCGACGCGACGCTCAACCGCTTCTTCTCGCTGCACTACCTGCTGCCGTTCGTGATTGCGGGCATCGTTGTGCTGCACGTCTGGGCGCTGCACGTGCCGGGCAACAACAACCCGACCGGCGTCTCGGTCAAGAACGTCAAGAAAGACACGCTCCCGTTCCACCCGTACTACACGGTGAAGGACGGCTTCGCGATCCTGCTGTTCTTCGTGCTGTTCGCCACGTTCGTGTTCTTCCTGCCGAACGAACTGGGCCACGCCGACAACTTCATCCAGGCCAACCCGGCCCAGACGCCGGCGCACATCGTGCCTGAATGGTACCTGTTGCCGTTCTACGCGATCCTGCGCGCCATCACGTTCGACATCGGGCCGATCGAGGCCAAGCTGCTTGGCGTGTTCGCGATGTTCGGCTCGATCCTGATCCTGTTCTTCGTGCCGTGGCTGGACACGTCCAAGGTGCGCTCGATGCGCTACCGTCCGCTGGCGCAACAGGCATTCGTGCTGTTCGTCCTGGCCTCCATCGGCCTCGGCTTCTGCGGCGCGAACGACCCGGACAAGTTCGTGTTCAACTTCGGACCGGACAAGGTTGCGCTCGTCTACACTGAAGCGGCGACCGGCAAGCCGGTCCGCGTGGTGTCCGACGACTATAACAGTCTTGTTGTGCAGAAGGCGGCGCTGGCCGAACCGGCCCGCAGCGAAGCGTCGATCGAAGTCGCGTCGGAAGGCTTCAAGTGGCTGTGGCTCTCGCAGATCCTGGGGCTGTACTACTTCGCGTACTTCCTCGTGATCCTGCCGGTGCTTGGCATTGTCGAGAAACCGAAAGTGCGTCCGCCATCGATCGCGGAAAGCGTGACGAAGAAACATGCGGCCTCGGGTTCGCCCGTTGGCTCCGCGCCAGTGGCTGCGGAATAGGGAGAGACACATGCGCTTCGCGAAACTCGCCCTTTCCAAGCCGGCCTTTGCCAGCCTTGCCGTGATCGCGGTTGCCGCCTTTGGCGTCACCGCTCTTGCGCAACAACCGACCACGCCGGAAACGCCGGCGCCCGCTCCGGCGACGGCTCCCGCGCCTGGGGCTGAGGCCCCCGCGGTCGCTGTTGAACCTGCGCCGGTCGTCCCGGTTGCAGCACCGGTCGAAGCTCCTGCAGCGGCGCCGGAAGAGCATGCCGCCGCCGAGGCTGGTCACGCTGCTGGCGGACACCATCTGCTGGAGCCGAAAGGCGGCTGGCAGCATGAAGAGGTGTTCGGCACGTTCGACCAGAACACGCTGCAACGCGGCTACAAGGTCTACTCGACCGTGTGCTCGACCTGCCATGGCATGAAGCTGCTGTCGTTCCGCAACCTCGGCGAACAGGGCGGTCCGTTCTACGACGCCAAATACCCGAACCCGAACGACAACCCGGTCGTGAAGCAGCTCGCATCGACCTTCCCGAACCAGATACCGACAATCGATCCGGAGTCGGGTGATCCGATCATGGCGCCGCCGAAAACGTCGGACCGGATCCTCGGACCGTTCGCCAACGATACGGCTGCGCGCGCTGCAAACGGTGGCGCCCTGCCGCCTGACCTGTCGGTGATCGCCAAGGCGCGTCACGGCGGCGCTGGCTATATCTATTCGCTGCTCAACGGATACGGGGAACCGCCGGCTGGCCTCAATGTGAACCAGGGCCAGCACTATAACGAATACTTCCCCGGCGATACCGGCAGCCAGTGGAGCGGAGACCCGCGTCACAAGCCGCCGGGCGGCTTCCTGGCGATGGCTTCGCCGCTGGAGTTCGCTGAAGTTGCATTCGACGACGGCACGCCGTCTGACCTTAAGCAGATGGCGCATGACGTGTCCGTCTACCTCGCCTGGGCTGGCGATCCGAAAGCGGTTGCACGCAAGCAGATGGGCACGGCCGTTATCCCGTACCTGCTGATCCTCGCGCTGCTCGCCTTCCTGTCGTACCGTCGCCTGTGGCGGAACGTGGAGCACTAGTAACAATCCAGCGCGCGAAGAAATTTGCGCGTTGCCTTGTTCACTCATAAACTTAGATCTTCAGCAGTGGCGCTTCCAGTGGGAGCGCCACGTGCTTTTGAGATACGCCGCGAGGTGTATGCCGGGATCTGCGTCGTCCTTCGGGGCTGTTGGACGGACGGATTCCGGTTCTCGCGCTCATCCTGATTTCCCCATCGTCGCCGGGCCTTGCGCGCATTAAGACTGGGGGATGAACCTTCCGCAGGGATTTCGTCTGTACACGGCGCGCGTCGAGGACGCGGCGCTGCTGCGCGACGTGATGCTCCGTTGCTGGACCGGAACGGTCGCGCCCAACTCATCCGCGTACCGGGAGACCGTGGAGGACATTGCGGCGCAGATCGCGAAGGGCGGCGCGGTGCTGGTGTTCTCCGGCGATGAGGCTGTCGGCGGTGGGCGGTTTCATCCGGTGCCGGGGCCGGTGGGCGATGCGCGGCCGTGGGCGGAGATCAAGCGCGTTGGCGTGATGCGGGAGCTGCGCAAGCTCGGCCTCGGCGCTCCGCTGGTGACGGCGCTGGAGGATGGCGCACGGGCAGGCGGCGCTGCGGGCGTGCAGCTGGGCGTGCGCGAGGATCAGCCGAGGTTGGTGCAGTTCTGGGAGGCACTCGGTTATGTCGTGGCGGATGACGTGCAGCTCCACACCGTGAACCCGCTGACCCCGCCGCCGGTGACGATGCGGAAGTGGTTGTCCTAGTTGCCAGCCAGCCAGGAACGAGCTGACCTGACTCCTCACCAAGCTGGTTGGGGAAGCCACATGAACGCTTTGATTTTGGTGTCCGCGGCTGTGATCCTGGCTTGTCCTACGGCAATCGGGCAATCGCTGAAGGTCCCCGACATTCTGCACCACATAGAAGGCGTCTGGGGATGGACTGGAAGAGACGGCATTGGCGCCAAGCATTCCTGCGCGGGCGAGCCGATGCGGATCTGGCTGGAAGATAGCGGCAGAGTTTACAAGTCGCAGCAGGTTACCGGCGGACTGGTGATTGAGAGCAAGGTGGCCGTCCAGCCGGGCAAGCCAGCTGCCGATCAGACCTTCATCATGATCAAGTATCTGAACTTCCCGCAGCGTGACATGTTTGGGCGACAGGTGGTGTGGTCACTGTCTATGCCTGACCAAGACCACTTCGTCTGGCGACAATTGCCCCTTGGACAGAACATGCCGCCGCTGGAACGCTGTGACGCCAAGAAGTATGTGGGTTGACGCAGCGACCGGGTCCGATGTCCGACGCTCCTGTTGATGGCCGCCATTTCGTTGAGCGATTGGTGATTGCCCTGCCGTTCGACACATGTGTTCTTGGTCGCCAGTTCTGGCATTCGACTTCGAACCCTGGAGATTTCAGCGTGGTCTTCGCTCGGCTCAGGTTCGCCCTCTTCGTCATCATCGTACTCGCGCTGCCTGCAAGCCTGATGGCGACGGCCGATCCGCAACTGGTCGATCTTGGCAAGCTGATGATGATCTTGAGCCCTGCTGTCGCTGGCCTGGCTCTGTCTCCGCGACGATGGGATCGCGGGTCCGGCATGCGATGGACATGGATACTGGGGGCGGCCGTTGTAACTCTTCTCGTCGCCTTGGGCTCCCTTGCCGTCGCCATCGCCGTGGGCGCGGTGAGCTTCCAATCGCAAGGCACAGCCTTGGAGGCCATCATCGGCTCCATGGGCGGGTCTGCGCTCACCAGCGTGCTTGAAGAACTGGGCTGGGCTGGGGGTGGGCTTGCCTTGGCAATTGCGGCGTGCGGCCGGCGTTGGGGTGTGCTGATCCTTGGACTGGTCTGGGCTGCGTGGCACCTGGTTCCGGTTGTGCTCCACGTCGGCCTGTTTCCGTATCTGGAGACTGCCCCTCCGCTCATGATCGCGGCGTTCATCGCGTCGTGTCTGATCTATCGGGAATTGCTCACCGTGCTCCGGGAGCGGTCAGGTACGTGGCTTGGTGCTGCAGCGGGACATGCAGCGCCAAACGTCCTGCTGGCGGGACTGATCGCGGCTGGCGTTGGACTCTCCGAGCGTCCGGACGACTGGCCGTTCTTTCCTGCGCCGGGCGGGCTGGTGTTTCCGCTTCTTGCTCTCGGTGCAGTTCTGGCGCTGCATTGGACAAGGAGCGGACAGGAACGGAGCGCGTAGGCTCAAGGCCACGGACGCCACTTCACATCGATCGCCAGCCCGGAAAAACTCAGGAAGTGTCGGACGACGCATTCTGGGCGACGACCTGCCAGTCCACCTGCGGATTGCGGGATTTGTGTGCGCCCACCGCGAGGTCTGACTCCGCTCTGGTCCTGATGCTCCAAGTGGGTAGATTACCGTAGACTTTGCGCATCAATCCGCTGGATCCTGCATGACCAAATGGACGCTCGGCATCATTGGCGGCTCTGGCCTCTATCAGGTTCCCGGCATTGAAGGCGGGCGGTGGGAGACGGTTGTCTCGCCGTGGGGTGAACCTTCGGATCAGGTCTATCGCGGTACGCTGAACGGGATCGATGTCGTGTTCCTGCCGCGGCATGGGCGGGGGCATCGGCTGGGGCCGACGCAGCTGAACTATCGCGCCAACATCGATGTGATGAAGCGGGCGGGGTGCACTGACATTCTCTCTCTGTCCGCGTGCGGTTCCTTGAAAGAAGAGATGGCGCCGGGGGATTTCGTGGTGGTCGACCAGTTCATCGACCGGACGTTTGCGCGCGAGAAGAGTTTCTTTGGCGAGGGCGTCGTCGCTCACGTCTCGATGGCGCATCCGGTGTCGTCGCGGCTGGCGGGGATGGCGGCGGAGGAATCTGCAGCGCTGGGGGTTCGCACGCACAGGGGCGGGACCTATCTCGCGATGGAAGGTCCGCAATTCTCGTCGCTGGCCGAGTCGAAGCTCTATCGCTCCTGGGGTTGCGCCGTGATCGGGATGACCAACATGCCGGAGGCCAAGCTCGCGCGCGAGGCGGAGCTGCCCTACGCGACGGTGGCGATGGTGACGGACTATGATTGCTGGCACGAGGAAGTGGCGGCGGTGTCGGTGACCGACGTGCTGAAGGTGCTGCACGGCAATGCGGAAAAGGCGGCTGCGCTGGTCTCGCGCGTGACGTTGCGGATGGCTGCTGGTCCGCGCACGCCCGACCCGGACGGGATCGACACTTGTCTCGACCACGCAGTGATCACGGGCGGGGAGCACCGCGATCCGGCGCTGCTGGCCAAGCTCGATGCTGTCGCCGGACGGGTGTTAAGGGCTTGACGGAATACGCTTTGTCCGCCGACATCCGTGCCGCGAGCGGTAACGGTAGGTAATGATACCCGATAACATCCTGCTGTTCATTGTGTTGACAACGCTCGTCAGCATGGCCCCCGGGCCGAACGTCATGTTCATCATGTCGCAAGCTGCCCTGCGCGGGCGCCGCGCCGGCATGATGGCCGGGTTCGGTATCCAGGTGGCGAACGTCTTCTATTTTGCGCTGACGGCGCTGGGCATTGGCGTGCTGATGTCGACGTCGGAGCTGGCCTTCTTCATCGTGAAATGGGTCGGGGCCGGCTATCTGGCGCTGCTGGGCGTCATGGCGATCCTGCGCTCGTTCCAGCGCAAACTGCCACCTGACCCAGCGCAACCCTCGCCGGTGATCCGGGCTGGCCGCGGCGCATTCTTTGACGGGCTGATGATCGGGCTGGGCAATCCCAAGACGATCTTCTGGTTCCTGACCTTCCTGCCGCAGTTCATCGACACCAAGTCCGACGTGCTGAGTCAGACCGTGGTGCTGGGGACGGTCGGTACGATCGCCGATCTGGGCGTGCAATGGCTATACACGCACCTCGGCGGGGCGCTGTCGCGGTTTCTCGCAAAGGATCATGTCCGGCGCTGGTTCGAGCGGGGCGTGGGGATTGTGTTCGTTGCGCTCGCGCTGATTGTGGCGTTTGCCTACAAGCAGCACTAGGCTGGCAATCCTGACAGGAGGCTTTGCCATGAGTGCGCCGCGTCTGCATATCGGAGACAAGAACTACTCGTCATGGTCGATGCGGCCGTGGCTGGCGCTGCGTCATGGCGGCATCGCGTTTGACGAGGTGATGCATGCGCTGCCGGAGTTGGGCGGCAAGCCGGCGTTCGGCGCGATCTCGCCCAATGCGCGGGTGCCGGCGCTGGACCTGGGCGAGGGCGTTGTGATCGCCGAGAGCCTCGCCATCTGCGAGTGGGCGGCGGAACAGCAGCCGACGCTGTGGCCGAAGGACTCGCATTCGCGGGCGCTGGCGCGGGCGGCGGCGGCGATCATGCATTCGGGCTTTCCCAACCTGCGCAATGACGCGCCGATGAACATTCGCCGCCGGACAGACGCCAGCCGCATGACCGCGGATGGACTTGCCGATGCCGACAAGGTGGATGCGCTGTGGGGCGACTGGCTGTCGCGCTCTGGCGGACCGTTCCTGTTCGGCCAGTGGTCGATCGCCGACGCGATGTATGCGCCGGTCGTGACGCGGTTTGTGACCTACGCCATCCCGCGCTCGAAGCCGGCGCAGGGCTATATCGATCGCATGGTCGCCGAGCCGCATCTTGCGGCCTGGATCTCTGCGGCTGAGAGCGAAACGCGGCAGCTGCCGAGGTCGGATCAGGCGTAGGCTTTACTGGACGTCACGTCGCAGCGCTAGAAAGCCGTGTAGGACAGGAAGATCCCAAGGCTCGCCTGATCTTCCGAGCCGCGCAGCTGCACGAGTGGATTGTCGGCGGCGTCGCCTGTGAGGCGGTCATAGCCGGCCACAAGCACAGCCGTCCAAGGATTGTCCTTACCGAGCGGAAGAATGGCGGTCGCGCCGAGCCCATAGGAATGAAGCCCGCCGGCGGCGTTGAAGACTGGAAGTCCTGAGGCTGCGGACTGCGTGGCGTCCACGCTGAAATACGCGCTGTTGTATGCGTCGTCCACGAGGCGCGCGCGTGGTCCAACTGACCAGATGATCGGCGGACCGAACATGAAGTTGCGGCCGGACAACTTCACCCCGAGGTCCGCCACGAAGCCTTCGTGTCCGGTCAGGGCCTGGCGCGCTTCGGCGCTGAATGTGACTGGGCCGACCTTGTAGTCCACGAAGCCGCCTGCTTCGAGGCTGGTGTCGACGTCGCCAAGGCCGATCAGGTCGGTTGTGTCGTCGCCATTGATCGCGAAGGGTTGGTCGCCATCTTCATCGCGCGAGAACTTCACCCGCAGGATCGGGCCGGCCTTCCACACATCGTCGACGACGACCCGGTAGCCAATGCCTTCCTGTACAGACGCAAAGAACCGGTCACTATAGGTGACCTGAAGGTTTGGCAGGATGGACAGGCGCGAAGTGTTGTCGCCCTCATAGCTGGGAGACTGCAAAGCCCCCGCGCCGACGATCAGTCCCCACCCATCTTCCGGCGCACGCTCCTGGGCAATGGCGGGTGCGGCCGATAGACCGATCAGTGCAAGGGCAAGGCAGGTACGCAAGGGCTTCTCCTCAATCGTAAGTTCTGTACGCGGTCTTGCCTCGGTAGGATCGCGTCAGCGGACGAACTCAGCGTCACGAGCAATGAACATTTCGTCAGCTGACGAAGCTGAAGACCTAGGTTGACGGTTATGTGTTGCCGACAGCGTAACGCGGCAGCCGCTAAGGTGGGATCAGGCCCAGCTCAGCAGCTGACGCCTTTGCTGACGGCGAAAACGCCCTAGTTGAGGCGGTTGAACTCTGCATCCCGTGTCAGCGGCAGCATAGCTGCGCCTGAAACCAGCCAATGGAACTCGTTGTTTGCGCGCTGAAAAACATCCGCGCGAGAACGACCGGATCGCGGCGCTGCGGGATTATGATGTCCTCGACAGCCCGAAGGAGTCCGACTTTGACGATATCGTCGAACTCGCCTCGCGGCTGTGCGAGGCGCCGATATCCGTCATCAACCTGATCGATGTCGACCGGCAGTGGTTCAAGGCCGAGGTCGGCCTCGGCGTTCGCGAGACGCCGCTGGAGACCTCGCTCTGCTCGCACGCCATTCTGGAGCGGGATTTCATGGAAATCCCGGATACGCGGCAGGATCTGCGGATGCGGGACAATGGGCTTGTCGCGGGTGATCCCGGCCTGCGCTTTTATGCTGGCGCGCTGCTGCAGACGCCGGATGGCCTGCCGATCGGGACGCTTTGCGTGCTGGACTACCAGCCGCGCGACCTGACTGACCTGCAGAGGTACGCCCTGCGGGTGCTGGCGAAGCAGGTAATGGCGCAGCTGGACTTGCGGCGGGCTCTGAAGCGCAAGGAGTTGATGCGCAAGGAGATGGACCATCGGGTGAAGAACTCGCTGGCGTCGGTTGCGGGCATGGTGCGGTTGCAGATCGCACGCGCGACCGATCCGGCCCTGCGCGGCGCGTTGGACACGGTGCAGCAGAGATTGCGCTCGATCTCGCTGTTGCACGAAGAACTGTATCGAACGGCGGGCGATGATCAGGCTGATCTCGGTCGCTATCTGACGACGCTGCAGGCGATGTTGCAGGAGGGCGCTCCAGAAGGCGTCAGTCTCGAGGTCGATGCGGACCATGCTATTGTGAGCCCGCTGAAGGCCTCGGCGGTCGGGGTCATCGTCAGCGAGTTCGCGATGAATTCGTTCAAGCATGCGTTTCCGGGCGAGCGGCCGGGCAAAGTCACGATTACGCTGAAGGAGACGGGTTCACAGATCGAGCTGGTCTGCCGCGATGATGGAACGGGGGCGGGAGAGATCGCTCCGCAGAAGCGTGGGCTGGGGCTAAAGCTGATCTCTGCGTATGCGAGCCAGCTCGGCGGCGCGGCGATTTTCCGGGATGCGAGCCCAGGTTTTGAGCTGCGGGTGACTTTCCGGCGCGCTTGAAAGCCGCTCCTGCTCCGGACACGGGCGGGCTTGCAGGCGTCACTTTCGCGTTGCGGAGAGATGTTCTAACCAGTCCTGACGCAACAAGGACCCGCCATGGAACTGAAGGACGCTATCCGCACCATTCCGGATTTCCCGAAGAAAGGGATCATGTTCCGGGATGTCACCACGCTGATGGGCAATCCGCGCGCCTTCCGCCAGGCGGTGGACGAGCTGGTTCAGCCCTGGGCGGGCGCCAAGATTGACAAGGTGGCGGGGATCGAGGCGCGGGGCTTCATTCTCGGCGGTGCGGTGGCACACCAGCTCTCGGCCGGGTTCGTTCCGCTGCGCAAGAAGGGCAAGCTGCCCCACCACGTGATCACCGAAAGCTACGAACTCGAATACGGCGTCGACTCGATGGAAATGCATACCGACGCCATC
>CALRWU020000057.1:0-11006 GCA_943371945.1 Azorhizobium sp. AG788 | reverse complement strand
GACAGGCAAGGAAACCCCATCGACCTTCACCCGCGCCGAACATGATGCGGTCCGCGCCGAGCGCAATTTCGCCGATACGCGCGATTTCGATTTCGCCTCGCGCGGCTTCGTCGCGACGCGCAAGGACCCCCTGATCACCAACGCCGCCGGTCAGACCGTCTGGAATCTCGCAGCGTTCGACTTCCTGAAGGACGCCGCCTCCGAAACCGTAAACCCCAGCCTCTGGCGGCAGGGCCAGCTGATGGCGAAGCACGGCCTGTTCAAGGTCAGCGACCGCATCTGGCAGGTGCGCGGCTTTGACCTCGCCAACATCACCTTCGTGAAGGGGGATGCGGGCTGGATCGTGATCGACACGCTGGGCTCCAACGAGACGGCCAAGGCCGCCTTCGACCTCGTCACCGAACACCTCGGCGCACGACCGATCGAGGCCGTGATCTACACCCATTCCCACACCGACCATTTCGCCGGCACGGCCGGCCTCGTGAAACTGGAGGATGTGAAGGCCGGCAAGGTCGCCGTGATCGCACCCAAAGGTTTCCTCGAAGCCGCCGTCGGCGAGAACGTGATTGCCGGCCCCGCCATGCAGCGCCGCGCCATGTACCAGTTCGGCATTCCGCTGACCAAGGGCGCTGACGGCCTCGTCAACGCCGGCATCGGCCCGGGAATCGCGAACGGCTCGCCCTCGCTGATCCCGCCCACAAAGGAAATTGCCGCTACCGGCGAGACGATGACAATCGACGGCGTGAAACTGGTCTTCCAGTTCACCCCGGGCACCGAAGCGCCGGCCGAAATGAACGTCTACTTCCCCGACTGGAAGATCGTCGACATGGCGGAGAACGCCAACGCGACCCAGCACAACATCCTCACCCCGCGCGGCGCCGTCGTGCGCGACGCCAAGGTCTGGGCGGAAGGCCTCACCAAAGCGCTGCGTCTCTTCGGCGACAGCGACGTGCTGATCACCAGCCATGGCTGGCCGCGCTTCGGCAATGACGTCATCCGCGACTATCTCGGCAAGCATCGCGACGCCTACGCCTACCTGCACGACCAGACCGTGCGCCTGATGAACCAGGGCCTCAATGGCGACGAGATCGCAGCGAAACTCAAACTGCCCGCCGAGCTCGATCACGAATGGTATGACCGCCCCTACTACGGCTCGCTCAGCTTCAACGCCCGCGCCGTCTACCAGTTCTACATGGGCTGGTACGACGCCAACCCGTCCAACCTCGCGCCGATGCCGCCGGTCGAAACAGGCAAGCGCTATGTCGAAGCCATGGGCGGCGCCGCACACGTCTACGCACTGGCGCAGGCGTCCTACGACAAGGGCGACTACGCGTGGGCTGCCGAACTGCTCAACCACATCGTCATGGCCGACAACACCCACGCCGCCGCCAAGGACCTTCTCGCGCGCTGCTACGACCAGCTCGGCTGGCAAGCCGAGCCCTCCACCTGGCGCAACATCTATCTCACGGGCGCGAAGGAGCTGCGCGATGGCGTCAGCCCGCCACGCGGCACGCCTGCCTCACAGATGGCCTCGCTCGCCAACCTGCCGCTCGGGTCGCTGATCGATCTGCTCTCCGTGCGACTGAACCCGGAGAAGTCGGCGGGCCAGAGCCTCAAGCTCGACTTCGTGCTCAGCGACAGCGGCGAGCAGACCTACATCACCATCGCCAACGGCGTGCTGGTTCACGAAGAGATCGCAGCCCCCGGCCCGGTCGATGCAACCCTCACCCTCACCCGCGCCGATTTCCTCGGCGGAGTTTTCGGCGGCCAGCCCCTGCCCCCGAAAATCGCCAGCGGCGCTGCCAAGCTCACGGGCAATCCGCAAGCCATGCTGAAGCTCGGCCAGTGGATGGACCCGCCCAACCCGGTATTTCCGATTGTGAGCCGTTAAGCACGCGTTGAGCGACACCCCCACCTTTCCTCCCCCTTTCAGGGGGAGGGACCGTGCTGCGCCAACTTACCATGAGTTGAAAGACGGCGTGGCATCGCTGGTTCCTCCCCCTGAAAGGGGGAGGTCAGGAGGGGGTCACTTCATCCACGCCCATTAGCTTCAAAAAACAAACCGGCGGCCCCGCCCTTCTCTGGAGCAGTAGCCGCCGCATGCATGCTGTCTGGCGCACCGGTCTTGCGTGCTCTTCTGGCTGCCGGCTTCGGGGAGTTTCTGTCAGGCGCCGCGCGACCGGAGCTGGGCAATCATCAGCAGCTTGAGCGCAATCATCGCCGCGCCTGCAACGACACCCATCATTTTCTCACCTCACGACCGTCCGGCTTGACCTGTTCGAGCCTGATGACACATACCTGCCAGATGCCTGCTGACAGCATGATGGCAGCATGGAGCGGGGGACGAAAACATGCGGAAAGCGGACCGTCTTTTCGAGATCATCCAGATCCTGCGCCGCTCGAAAAAGCCGATCACGGCGGACGCGATGGCGGCCGAACTGGAGACCTCCAAACGCTCCGTCTATCGCGACATCGCAGCGCTCCTTGCCCAGCGCGTGCCGATCCGCGGCGAGGCCGGGATCGGCTATGTCCTCGACAAGGGCCTCGACATGCCGCCGCTGATGCTGACGACCGACGAGATCGAGGCGGCGGTGCTCGGCGCGCAATGGGTGATCAATCGCGGCGATCCGCAATTGTCGAAAGCCGCGCAGGACCTGCTTGCAAAAATCGAGGCGAGCATCCCCGAACGCCTCCGTCCCTATATCGACGACCCCGCCCATCGCGTCGTGCCCGCCTGGGATCGCGCCAGGGATGCGATCGATCTCGGCGTCGTACGCGCCGCGATCAATTCCTCGCGCAAGATGCAGCTCGATTATCGCGACGTCGAAGGCCGCGCGACCAAGCGCGTGATCTGGCCGATCATCCTCGGCTACTACGAGACAACGCGCATCATCTGCGCCTGGTGCGAGACGCGGAAAGACTTCCGCTCCTTCCGCTCCGACCGCGTGGTCTCCGCCACAGTGCTGGACGAGCGCTTCCCCGAGCGCCCCTCATCCCTGCGGGTCAAATGGCGCAAGGCGATGGAGGCAGACTGGAAACGCCGCATGGCCGAGGCGGAGAAGCAGAAGGCCGCCGACGCAAAGGGCTAGCCCAGTGGGCATGTCGCGCATCGCGCTTCGCACCCCACCCACAAATAAGAAGACGCCGACCCCGTGAGGGATCGGCGCCAGTTGGCCAATTGCGGGAGCACCGCCATTGGGAAGGCAGAAAGTCTAGAACCGGATCTGCAGTTCCACGCCGTAGGTCCGGGGCGGACGCAGCGTTTCACCGACCGTGTAGCAGGACTGAGCCGGCGCCGCACCGAAGGCGGGCGTTGTTGCCGCCGACGAGAAGCACTCTTGCGGAGCGACATAGCGTGTCGCTGACGTCGGAGTGGCGGGCGCCACCGTCGACGTCGAAGCGGTTTCACGCAGGCCCGCACCACGGCTGTCATAGGCGATCTGGTCAAACATGTTCCGCACGAAGCCGATCAGGCTGATGTTTCCGTCAGCGCTGGTCCACGTCACGCGACCATCCGTCTGATTCCATGCCGGGATCTCAGAGTATGGGCGGTTGAAGATCGAGCTGTAGGCCGTGTCCTGCCAGAAGTAGCTGAGCGAGGTGTCGACTGTCGCGCCATCCTCAAGATCCCAGGTATAGGTCCCGTTGAGCGCAATCTTGTTCTTCGGGCTGAAGGGCAGAATGTTTCCGTTCAGGTTCTGACCCTGCACGCCGTGGCAAGTTGTAGCCGGAACGCCGGTAACCGGCGTGCAGGCCGCTGCGGCGCCCAGAGGCTGGGCCTGCGGATCAAGCGCAAACGGATCGAGCGAGTGAACCAGAGCCGGCGAATCGCCGATTTCCGGGTTCGTGAATCCGTAGTTGAACAGGAAGCGCAGGTTGTCCGTCGGATACCAGATCGTCTCGAGTTCGAACCCGGTCGTCTTCGTGTTCGGCAGGTTGACGTACGACGCATAGGGCAGCGGACGCAACGCACCGCCACCCGGATCTTCCGGGACGACAGTGTTCGAGATCTGGTAACCCTGGTAATCGTAGTAAAACGCCGTGGCGTTCGTGGTCAGGTTCCATTCCGGCCATTCACGCTTGAAGCCAAGCTCGAAGGCGTCGACGAGTTCCTTGTCCGTGAAAGGCGTCGTGACCAGCGTGCAGAAGACCTGCGCACAACCCAGACCGCCCGGTTTGTAACCCCGGTTGTATTTGGCGTAGATCAGGGTGTCGTCATCCGGCGTCCAGTCGACGCCGAGAACGCCTGTGACTTCCTCGAACTCGGCATGCAGGTCGCGGTAACGGTTGCCCGTAACTGCATCGTAGTAGATGCCGAACTGCGTCTTGTCCGTGCAGGGCCTTGCGGACCCGTTCGCAAGCGTGCGGGAGGCAAGATTCACGACACCGGCGCCGGCAACGCCACACGACTCGTTGATGCCCGTCGTCGTCGGGTCATCGGCCACAATGGTCGAGGGGTCCGCGCCGCCGACCGTGCTGGTCGCATCGATACGAACAGGAATCAACGCCGCCGCAGGTCCGAACAACGGTGCGACCGCTGCGCGGATGACATCGTGGCTGATGAAGCGTGCATACTCACGCCCGTTCGAAATGTCCTTCGAGAAGCGAAGGCCTGCAGTGAACTTCAGCTGGTCGCTCAGCTGATATTCAGCCTGCACGAATGCGCCGTAGGCATCGTTAATCGCCTGGTTGTTGGTGTGGTACATCAACGACCCGCCGGAGGGCGCGCCGGAGCTGGATGTATAGCCCGTGTTGATCGGCAGGATCGGCGCGCCGACATAGCCTGGCGCGAACGCCGCTGTGCTCAGAACGTCGTCGAAGAATGCAACGCGGCCACCCGGATCCTTGACCTGCGAAACGAAGACGAGCTGGTTGTAGTTTTCCTGGTACTGGTAAATGCCGCCAACGAGTTGGAGCGGACCTTCCCAAGTCGAGATCAGGTTGATCTCGTTCGAGTACCAACCCCGGTCTTCGATATAGTCCGAGACACGCTCGCTGTTATAGGTGCGACCGCCGACCGTGTAGCTCTTGATCGGCGAGCCGTCGTGATCCTGGCGGAGCAGGTATTTGTACCAGACATAGCCACCGAGATATTTCACGTCGAAGCCAGGCGCGTGGTACACGGCTTCCACCGCGAGTTCCGATGTCGGCGACAGGCTGGCGTAGTTCGCGAAGTCGGTGTTGAACCCGTACCGGTCCGTGATGGACGGGTTGGTGTTCTGGGTGCCGACCTGCACTCGGCCGGGGTCCTGCAGGCCGAACCAGGGGTTCACGCCAAGGTCAGCGGTCGAGTTGAAGATGCGCGTGTTGTAGCCGTAGGGGTCGTCAACACCCGTACGCGCGCCCGGAGCACCGTAACGCACATCCCAGTTCAGGCTGCCGGCGCGGATCCACAGGTCGAGGTCCTCGCCAATATCGAACTCAAGCTGGCCTTCGTAGTAGGTGTCGTCCTTGCGGTTACCTTCCGTATCGCCGGTCGCGTAGTTGGTCAGGTTGCCTTCGCCCTGCGACTGGCGCGAATAGCCAAAGCGATAGCGGGCCCAGTCGGTGATCGGACCCGCAACCGTGGCCGCAACGCCGAGCTGGTCGAAGTTGCCGGCGCTCATGTTGAACTGGCCTTCGAGTTCTTCCGTCGGGCGCTTGGTGATGACGTTCAGCGCGCCGCCGATCGAGTCGCGTCCGTACAGCGTGCCCTGCGGGCCGCGCACGACCTCGACGCGGTCCACGAAGATGGGTTCGCGGCTGGCCGGGATGGCGGACGAGAAGTAGACGCCGTCGACATAGTTCGAGATGCCGGAGCGAATGCCGAAGTTGTTCGACGTACGCGTAACACCGCGCATGCCGAGACGGTCGTTAGACGTCGAGTAGGACAGGCCCGGCGCGAAGTTCGTGTAGTCCTGAACCGTGGTCAGGCCGATCTCGTCGCGCAGTTCGGACGTGATGGCCGTGACGGCCACCGCGATGTCCTGAACCGATTCTTCCCGCTTGTTGGCCGTGATGATGACGACGTCACGATCCTGGCGGTTCGTTCCCTGATCCTCGCCCGCCTGGGGCGCTGTCTGGGGTCCTGATTCGGCCTGCTGTGCGAACGCCGGCATCGCAATGCCGAGCGCCAACAGGCTCACTAATGAAATACGATTAAACTGCGCCATTCGACGCGTCCTCCCTGGCAGCGATCCTCCCGAGGCGTCCTGTCTCTAAGTCTGTGACGCCTGCGCGCGCCTGATCTCGTAGGGCTCGCGCAACCGTGATCCTTCAAGACCCCGTCCCTGCACGTCAACGGCGCCGTAACGGAACCACGACGCAGCGTAAAATGGTGTGTGTTTCCAATGATCTGTGCAGCGCAGCACCGTTGCGACCCTATCGATTCCGCAGCGGCATCACGTTGACGTCAACGAATTTTGTCACGACCGACGCTACGGCAATCACAGACACGTTATCGCGCGCGTAAAGCTGGATTTGCGTCGGCCAAGCGCGCCGCGTTTTGCGCTGCAGCGTGGTATTTTCGTGCATCACGCGGAATATATTTTCGTTTCTGCAGCTTTGGGCGGCTTCAGCGCAACAAACATGCCCGCGAAATCCTGAGAGTCGGGAACGACTCAGATCGCCTCGACCGAGATGCTGTCGAAGTCGCCGCGCCACAATTTTTGCGCCTCGCCCAGGGTCTTCTCGCCTTCCGCAGCGCGCCCTTGCGCCAGCTGCGCCCGCCCCAGCACCCACAGCGCGAGCGGATCGTGCTTCCATAGCTTCAGCGATGCAGTGGCTTCGGATTCAGCTTTCGCGAAATCGCCTGCCTTCAGCCAGGCCGCAGCGATCGACCGGCGAACCGGATACCACCAGGTTGGCGGATCCATCCACGCGCCGAATTCCTTGTCCTGCAAAGCGGCGCCCTTGCTGAAGCGATCGAGCGCTGCGCCCGTATTGCCTTCGCTCATCGCAAGGCGCCCTTCGAGCACGAAGAGCGCGATCTGCCCCTCAGGATCATCCTTGATCACTTTGCGCAGCTTGCTCGCTTCGATCCGCGCGCCCGCCGCGTCGCCCTTCTGCAGCAGCGCTTCACCACGGCCATAGGCGCGATAGGCGCGGAAGGCATCATCGTCGCGCGCGCTCTCGGGCAGCGCCAGCATCTGGTCCGGCGCATAGCGCGCCAGCGCCACATAGGTCCGCGGCGTCGGATCGAAGCGCTGCTTGTCGCCGGTCTGCGGATACGCCTTCGCCGCGTGCTCGGCATAGCGCAACGCCAGCGGCCCATCGCCGGACATCATCGCGCCCGCGAGCCCGAAGGCGAGATTGTGCGAATAGTACATCGGCATCTTGAATGGCACGTCCATCGCCATCGGCGGGCGCGGATCACCGCCACGTGCAATCCACGCCGCATCCGTCGCGATCGCCTTGGCATTCACGATCGCAGCGTCCTGATA
Organism: Azorhizobium sp. AG788; assembly: GCA_943371945.1. Taxonomy (GTDB): domain Bacteria; phylum Pseudomonadota; class Alphaproteobacteria; order Caulobacterales; family Hyphomonadaceae; genus UBA7672. The sequence goes on along the minus strand of CALRWU020000057.1, from coordinate 3,585 downwards.
GAGCCCTGCGCGGAAGAATGTATGTGCCGGCATGTGCACGAGATGGCTCGCCGCCGGCGCCAGTGCGCCAAGCCGCTTGGCATGTGACAGCGCATCCTCTGCGCGATCGTCGAATTCGGTCGCATGGATATAGTAATGGATCGCCCCGGTGTCGTCCGGATGATCCTTCAGAACCTTCTCCAGCAGCACCAGCGCGGTCTTGAGATCGTCTTTCTTCTCGTCTGTCGCCGCCATCATCAGGCTATGCGCCGCAAGCACCGTCAGCTCCGGCATATCCGGATAGTCGGCCGCGATCTTCACCAGCGCCTGCGCAAAGGCGGGCTCCGTGCCCTCCGCGTCCGCGCTCGCATCCTTCTCGCCGCCTTTGTTGCCGACGGCTTTCGTATCATCCGCCTTGGGCGGCGGCGCCGCATAGCGCGCGACCATCGCATCCGCCAACCGTCGCGCCAGCACGTCGCCCGGTTTCGCCCGCGACTGCGCCCGCACCGCCGCCGCCAGCGCCAGCACGCGCTCGTCCTCGTCGATGCCATAGTTCAGCGTCGGCCCAAGCGCCCACGCCTCGCCCCACGAACACAACGAGCAGGCCGGATCGAGCGCCACCGCCTGCTTCATCGCGGCCTTCACATCCTGATGGTAAAAGGCATGGCTCAGCGCGAGCCCGTAATTGAACCATCGCTGCGCGTCAGCGCTGGCCGTGTCGACCTTGAAGCCGCCCGTACCCATGCCACCGGCAAGCTTGATGTCCGGCAGGATATTGCTCGTCCCCAGCGCCTCCGCCGAGCACAGCGCATTGATCGCCAGCAGGCTGTCCGCCGTCACCTCGTTCGACGGCTCCAGCGTCGCCACCGGTGACACCACCGCCGGCCCGCCGAAGCTCGCGCAAGCTGCCAGCGCTGTTACGGCGACAAGGGTGAGGGATCGACGCATGCGGGTCTCCGTGATTGCCGCTACGGTAGAATGATGCGGCTGAGAGCGAAAGCCATCGCTCCGATTTGAACCGAGTATCTGGACCACCACGCTGGCGCCCCCAAGGTTGTTTTCAGCGGACAGGTGTGGAAGTTGCGCTCATCCTGAGCCGCGACCGCGGGGAGCCTCCGTCGAAGGACGAGCGCGAGGCGCCAGACCCCGACTTATCCGCCGAATCTGCACACGCTCGTCCAGAAACATCTGGAACAAACTCAACGCCCTAGCTTCCAGAACGCACGATTTCGCGTCTCGCCAATCCTACAGCGCGCGTCAGCGGCGATACTGCGCGCATGACGATCTGGTTCGCAAAACCCAACGCCGCCTTCCACGCCTATGAGCAGAGCCTCATGCGTCCCATCGCCCGGCCCGCGCCGCGCGACACGCCAGGCCTGTGGCAGCGCGCGAAGGAGATGTTCGGCGCCGTGATGGACAAGGCCCGCACCATCGCCGATCTCGCCAGGCGCTGGCGCCTCACGCGCACCGAGCGCCGCGATATCATCCTGCGACTGAAGCCGGTGGAGAAGCTCACGCGCCAGCTGATTATCGCCGAAGCCGCCACCCTCCTGCTGATGACGCCGGAGGGGATGAAGCTGCGCCGCGAGGCGCGCCTCATCGCCCTGCCCGTGGGAACGCCGCCGAAGCCGCCGCCACGCGGCGCCATGATCACCGGCTCGCGCACCATCGCCGTCTTCGATCCGCACACGCTCGCCGTGCTGCGTCCCGGCGCGCGTGCGTCCGCCATTGTCGCGACGCCGACAGATCCCAAAACCCCCACGACCTGGCGCTGTGCCTTCAAGGTGATGCACTGGGTGCATCCGGACGACGACACGCCGCCGCCAAAGAAGAAGCCGAAATCCCGCCCGCGTCCGCGCGCGTTCTCCTACGAGGACATTGTCGCGTTCACGCCGAAGCCGCGCAAACCCGAGCGTGATAACGGCGCGGGCGCCTGCATCTCCCGCCGCATCGAGGCGCTGTCGCGTGTGCTGGCCAAGCCGGAGCGCGCCATCCGCCGCATCGCGCGCTTCTTCGCAAGCTTGCCGCGCGAAGCCCTCGAACCGTTTGCACCGCCGTGGATCGCAACGCGCGCCTGGTATCACGGCCACAACGAATTCCACGCCGCAAACCAGCTCGCCGACCGCGCCTTCATCGCGTTCATCCGCGCCCGCATCCGCGACTTCGACGGCCCCGAACCCGAACCGGGATAGGCGTCTGACGCACGCCGAACTTGAAACACCGAACGCGCGTCACACCCGCGCGGTCGCGAATGCATGTTCGAAAGCCACCTATGCCATACCTCTCACGGAGTCATTCTCGGCCTTGTGCCGAGAATCTTGGTTGTCTCCAGCGTGGGATCGTTGGAGTTCCCCAACCGGCGAACCAGGATTCTCGGCACAAGGCCGAGAATGACTCCCTTACTCACACCCGCTCGAATTCGCGGATCGTGAACGCAGCCTCATTGTCCGCATCAGCTTCGAATCTTGTGGCGGAGGTTTCCTTCCACAGCGACCGGTCGAACGCTGGAAAGAACACATCCGCCTCACGTTCCGCGTCCACCTCAGTCAGCGTCATGTGCGTCGCGACATCGAGACCGGCCGCGTATATCGCGGCGCCGCCGATGATCGCGACTTCGCCGGCGCCTGTCTCAGCGGCCATGGCGCGCCCGGCGGCAAGCGCCGGAGGCAGGCTCGAGAACACGAACGCGCCCGGCGCGATGAAATCGAGATTGCGAGTCGCGACGATGTTGGGTCGGCCGGGTAGCGGGCGCTTGGGGAAGCTCTCCCAGGTCTTGCGCCCCATGACGAGCGGGGTCTTTGCCGTGATCTTTCGGAAGTTCGCCATTTCGGTCTTGAGCCGGAAAAGCAGGCTGTTGTCGCGGCCAAGCTCGCAGCGCCTGCCTATCGCCGCGACGATACGAACGCGGACAGGATCGGCAGTCGCTGGAAAGGTGGACGATGGCACGGATGACTCTGTATTGACTGCTGAGCTGGCGCTTGCCAGCGGGGACAAGCCAGTCGAACGCTCGTTCGGCGGCGGATGCAAGTGTTTCGGAGCGGGCGGGCATGGACTCCATCTGGAACGAGATCGTCTCGGCGCTGACGAACGGGAATCCCTCGCAATTCCCTCTCGCGCTGATCGGCATGACGGCGACGGCCGCGCTGATCTGGTACCTCAAGGGCCGCTCCTGGGCCTTCATCTATGTCGCGCTCATTCCCCTGCTCAACTGGAGCTTCGGCAAGAGCAAGGGCATCGAGATCGATGTTACGTCGCTCTTCGGCAGCATTTTCGGGACCAGCCATCCAATCATCTTCAACCCGCTTACTGTTGCGACGGGCATGGTCTTCGTCGTGCGCGATTTCGTGCAGCGCGAGATGGGACATCGCGTCCTCATCCTGATGGCCCTGGCGATCGGCTGGTCGTTCTACTATTCGTGGCCGGTGATCGCGATCGCCTCGGGCATCGCCTTCGCCATTTCCGAAACCTCGGACTGGCTGATCTTCACTTTCACGAAGTACCGCCTCTCGACCCGCATCCTGCTGTCGAGCGCGCTCGCGGCGCCGATCGACACGACGGTCTTTCTCTACGGCGCGGACCTCGCCCGGCAGATGCAGCTCGGCGATC
>CALRWU020000056.1:0-11015 GCA_943371945.1 Azorhizobium sp. AG788 | reverse complement strand
GGCCTGATCGAACTCGACGCCGAACTGCCGGACGCCAAGCTTTCGCTCATGCATGAAGGCACACCCGCCACGGTCACGCTCACGACGGGCGAGACAGTGCAGGGCAAGGTGCGCTTCGTCTCTCCGCGGGTCGACGCCAACACCAGCCTCGGCCGCGCCCGCATCGCTCTGCCCTATAACAAGTCGCTTCGTCCCGGCAGCTTTGCGGAAGCGCATTTCAATGGCGCAGCTTCCGATGCGCTGACTGTGCTCGCCAGCGCCGTCCGCTACGAGTCCGGCGGTCCCTCGGTCATGCTTGTCGGAGACGACAACAAGGTGAGGCAGGTTCCGGTCAAGCTTGGCGAACGCTCCGGCGACTACGTCGCGCTGGTCGAGGGGCCGCCTGCGGGCTCACGCGTGCTGATGGTCGGCTCGTCCTTCTCCCTGGATGGCGATCTGATCCAACCGATCGATGGCGACGCGGCTCCGGCTGCCGCGCCCGGAGGCAAGTAGATGAACCTGCCAATTTCGAGCTGGGCGATCCGCAACCCGATACCGGTTGTGGTCGCCTTCACGCTTCTCATGTTCGCCGGCGTCTATTCATACACGCGCCTGCCCGTCAAACAGTTCCCGAACATCTCCTTCCCGATGGTCGTCGCGACCGTCATCCAGGAGGGCGCTGCGCCGACCGAGCTCGAAAACCAGGTCACCCGGATCGTCGAGAACTCGATTGCCAGCCTGCCGAACATCGAGCTGTTGCAGTCCAGTGTCACGCTTGGCGTGTCGACCACGATCATTCAGTTCCAGATCGGCACCGACCTTCAGAAAGCGAAGGACGACGTCGAGCAGCGCGTAAACCAGGTCAGGAACCAGCTACCGACATCGATCCAGCCGCCACTGGTCAACTCGCTCGACTTCACCGGCGGGGCGCTGATGACGTTCGCGGTCTCGCATCCAACGATGACCGAAACGGACCTGTCCTGGTTCATCGACGACACAATCGCGCGCGACCTGCAGTCCGTCAAAGGCGTGGGTCAGGTGGCCCGCGTCGGCGGCGTCAACCGCGAAATCAACGTCACGCTCGATCCGATCCGCATGAACGCGCTTGGCGTCACAGCTGCTGACGTCAACAATGCGCTCCAGCGATCCTACCGCAACTATGGCGGCGGTGTCGCCGAGGTCGGCGGCTCGGAAATCACCACACGTGTGATCGGAGAAACCGCCACGGTGGCGGAACTCGCCAACCTGTCCGTCCCGCTGCGAGGCGGGCAGAGCTATGTGCGGCTGTCCGATGTCGCCGATGTCGGCGACGGGTCGGCGGAAATCCGCTCATTCGCGCGCCTGAACGGCAGGCCTGTCGTCGGCTTCGACATCATCAAGGTCGACACAGCTTCCGAGGTCGACGTCGAGAACGGGACCTTTGCCGCGATCGAGCGCCTTCAGAAATCCAATCCGGGTCTGAAGATCACCAAGATCTTCTCTATTACCGACGACACCAAGGCGAACTTCCACGCCACACAGGATGTGCTGATCGAAGGCATGATCCTGGCGGCCATCGTGGTGTTCCTGTTCCTGCGAGATTGGCGTGCGACCGTTATTGCGGCTCTGGCCATGCCGCTGTCCCTGATCCCCACCTTCTGGGTGATTTCGTGGTTCGGCTTCTCGTTGAACGTCGTGACGCTGCTCGCCCTGACGCTTGTCATCGGCATCCTTGTCGATGATGCGATCGTGGAGATCGAGAACATCCAGAAGCGAACGCTGGCCGGCTATACGCCCTTCCGCGCCGCCATGGAGGGCGCCGACGCCATTGGCCTCGCCGTGCTTGCGACGACAGCGTCCATCGTCGTGGTCTTTCTGCCGACCTCGTTCATGGGCGGCATGCCGGGTCAGTTCTTCATCGAGTTCGGCATCACCGTCGCGGTGGCCGTGGTCTTCTCGTTGGCCGTTGCACGCTTTGTATCGCCGTTGATGGCGGCCTACTTCCTGAAGTCGAGCAAGGCGCACCTTGATGCGCGAGCCCTTCCGGGGTTCTACGAATCCACGCTGAGGTGGGCGCTCAAGCACAGGTTCATCGCGTCGATGGTAGGCTTTGCGGCTGTCGTCGGCGCAATCGTCTCGGCGATGTCGTTGCCGTCCGGGTTCATTCCCACGGAAGACCCGGGCTACATCATGTTCAACATCTCCGCTCCGCCGGGATCTACTCGCGAGCAGATGGAGCGTTCGGCGACCGAATTGAGCGAACTGCTCAAGAAGCAACCTGACACCAAGGATGTGTTCATCTCGATCGGCTCCGGCGGCGCCGGCGGTCAGGCTGCGGCGGCCAATGGCGGTGGCGGCGGTTCTGGCATGACATCGGGATCCGCGATCCTGGTCATGAACGACCATCACAAGTTGAAAACTGAAGAGCTGAAGCAGCTTATCCGTCCGCAACTTGCGCAGATCGCCGACATCCGCGTCACCGCGCTGATGAGTGGCGGCGGGCCGACCGGTTCGGACGTCAACATTCTGCTGACCAGCGAGGATGGCGCTGCGCTGGACAAGGCACAGCTCGCCCTGCTGAACGAGATGAAGGATCTTGACCAGGTTATCCGCAATCCGCGCCTCTCGCCGGATCCCCCGGGACCGGAGCTGATCATTCGTCCGCGTGCATCGGAAGCGGCGCGCCTGAACGTGTCGACGGATGCGATCGCGCAAGTTGCACGCATAGCGACCTCTGGCGATATCGAAGCCAACACGCCGAAATTCTCGGAAGGCGAGCGTCGGTTGGCGATTCGCGTGCGGTTGCCAAATGATGTGCGGCATGACCTGGCGCAGATCGGGCAGCTGCGTGTGCCGACACTGAACGGCGGATCGACAACGCTCGACGCTGTGGCTGACCTTGCCTACGAGGCCGGTCCCGGCGTCATCTCGCGGCTGGATCGCAAGCGCATGGCCGCCGTTCAGGCTGACTTTGCGCCGGGCGTCACGTCTGGCGAGGCCACCAAGGCGGTCGACGGCACAGCGACGATGAAGGCAATCTTTGCGGCCGAGAAAGCCGGAAACGCAGTCGTCAGTCGTGCGCGTGTTGGCCAGGAACAGGCAATGAACGACATGTTCAGCGGCATCATTGTGGCGCTGCTGTCCGGCATCGCGCTGATCTATTCCGTGATGGTGCTGCTGTTCAAATCGGTCTTCAAGCCGATGGTCATCATGTTCTCCCTGCCGCTGTCATTCAGCGGCGCCTTCGTGGCGCTGCTTATCTTCGGCAAGGCGATCGACATGCCGGTCATGATCGGCATCGTTCTGCTTCTCGGCATTGCTGCAAAGAACGCGATCCTGCTGGTCGAGTTCGCCATCGAGTCGGAGCAGCGTGGGAACAGCGTCTATGACGCGCTGTTCGATGCCTGCCGCGAGCGCGCGAGGCCGATCGTAATGACCACCGTCGCGATGTCGGCGGGCATGTTGCCGACGGCGCTGGGCCTGGGCGAAGGTGCAGGCTTCCGCACCTCCATGGCCATCGCGGTTATCGGCGGCCTGTTCTCATCGACAGTGCTGACGCTTGTGCTGGCGCCTGTTCTTTATTCGCTGGTCAGCAGCGTTGAGCGCTTCGTGAACCCGTTCGCCGCGCGCCTTGCGACCAAGCCGTCTGTTGAAGACGAAGCGCTGCTCAGGGGCGATCATACGCCGGTTGTCCCGACGCCGATCAGGCCTGCCGAGTAGGCTCGGCAGGACAAGACAGGTCAGATACCTGGTTCAAATTGTGCGGGCGGGTCCACCTCGGGGGTGGTCTCGCCTGCGCGCGTTGCCCAGATAAGGCCAACGAATAGCCCCTTCATGCGCGGCAGCAGGAAGAAGGTGAGGCCCAGCACCACGGTCGCGATCAGGAAGAAAGCCATCAGTCCGGCGTTGGCGTCCTGCGTTGCGAACAGGAAGAACAAGGGCGAGGCGATGTGGCCTACCAGCAGGATCGTCGCCCAAGCCGGGGCGTCGTCGGCGCGAATTTCGCCAGTCGGCTCCCCGCATGTTCCGCAGGCGACGGCGGGGCGCAGATAGCCTGCCAGCAGCTTGCCCTGGCCGCATGCGGGACAGCGCAGTCGCAGGCCCCGGCGGGCTGCCAGCCATGTGTCGCGATGGACTTCGTCGGGCGTGTCGGTCATCCGCGCAGCATGCAACCCAGCTGCCCGGGTGTCGATCATGCGCATGGTCGCAACCCGATCAGCTCCAGGTCAGCAAAGGTGTCAGGTCTTCACGAACTGAAGGCCGGCGGCGCCCCGTGTCTGCCAGACGACATAGGCCCAGGTCTTGATTCGCAACGTTGGCTCAGACAGCAGCACACGGTCGGGCAGCTGCATGTCGCGCATGAATTCCACGCGCGCGCCGGTATCGCTCACGTTCTTCACGACGACTTCGACGCGATCACCCGTAATGAAGGCGAGACTTGCGGCCTTGAACGTCGGCTTGCGTTCGGAGCGTTTTTCGCCGGGCGTAACCGTGGAATACGTCACGTCTTCCTGAGACACGGCCGCGATCTTGCGCATGCGCTGCGCAAGTGGATCGAGCTTCCCCGTGTCTGGCTTCTTGAACATGGATGCGCGGTACGTAACCTTGAGAACTTGATTAATAGCACGGAACTATAATCAAACGCTTTCCAGACATGTGTGCAAACGCCGCGCCGGGTCGAGTCCTGCCGATGGGGAACCTGCAAACCCTCTAAAACCGCTCTTAACCGATCGTTATTGAGGTTCCACCGTCTACCGGAAGCACAGCGCCGGTGATGAAACGTGCCTCATCCGAGCACAGGAACAGGGCAGCATAGGCCGTGTCCCAGGCCGTTCCCATCTTCCCCATCGGCACCCGCGAATTGCGTTCCGTGCGTAGCTGGTCGGCCGACTTGCCGCTCGCAGCTGCGATTCCCGTCATCGCCATCGGCGTGTCCATCAGGCCGGGCATGATGACGTTGCAGCGTACGCCATGCTTGGCGTTGCCCGCCGCCACCACAGTCGTCAGCCGGTTCACCGCCATCTTCGAGACTTCGTAGGTCACCATGTGATGCCCCGCGATGGCGGCCAGCGACGAGATGTTGAGGATGGAGCCAGACTTCTGCTGCCGCATGACCGGCAGCACATGCCGGATCGTCATCGCCATCGACTTCAGGTTTATGTTCATGATGCGGTCCCACGCATCCTCCTCGATGGCGTGGGGAGGGGCGTCGCCCCGTCCGGTGCCGACATTGTTCACCAGTATGTCGATCTGTTTCAGCCGCACCACGCCCTCGCGCGCGATGGCGGCGCAGTCTGTGCCTCTGGTGACATCGGCCTCGAACGCCAATGCCTGGCCACCTTCATCCGTGATCATGGCGACCGTCTCTTCGGCGCTGTCGAGCCGGCGGTCGACGCACATCACGGTCGCGCCCTCGCGTGCGAACAGGATCGCCATCGCGCGGCCATTGCCGATTGTCTCGCCGGGCGTCTGGCCCGCGCCGACGACGATGGCGGTCTTGCCGTCCAGCCGTCCTGTCATCTCACGACGCCCTCAGTTCAGGGTCAACCATCTGGCCATCTTCGACCTGGATACCGAACGAGTTCAGGAGCATCGACACCTGCGTGTACTGGCCCACGGTGAACACCAGATCCATGCACTGGCGTTCTGAGTAATGCTTCAGCAGGCCGGCCCACGCGACGTTGGAGACGAAGTGGTCCCGGTTCAGATCGTCCACCGCGATCAGCAGCGCCTTCTCGGCCGCAGACCATCCATCCGCGCCCGCGCCAATCTTGATCCGCTCGATCTCGTCCGCACTCAAGCCGGACTGCAAGCCAATGCGATGGTGCTGCGTCCACTCATAGCCGGACTTGCAAAGCCAGCCGACCCGCAGGATCGCGATCTCCCGGTCGCGCGCACCCAGAGAGTTGCGCGACATCACGTAACCGCCCCACCACGAAAACGCGCGGAAGGCGTCCGGCGCGCGCACCAGGGTGCGGAAAATGTTGAGGACGGATCCATCCTTGCCGCGCGATTTCGACAGCCGTTCGACTTGTTCGGCGTCAAGTTCGCTGTCCTGAAGCGGCGTGATGCGGGGCTTTGAAAGTCTCATGTCTCTCTCCCGGGTCTGGTCTTTTGCAGACTGGTTAGCCCGGAGAGAGGCATTCGGCTATCGGGCGGCTATCCAGCGGCGCGTGTTTCCGTTGCGACACGCGGGTCGGCCCTGCCGGTGATATAAAGGAAGCCCTCCTCATCGATCCTGCCGGCGTCGCCTGTCGCGACAAACCCGGCGTCATCGCGATGCATATGCCGCGTACCGCTGCTGCCCTCGCATTCCAGCGTGCGTTGCGTCCGCGCCCACACTTGGCCGACCATGCCCGGCGGCAGTCGGCGGCCATCCGCATCGCGGATCTCAACTGACGCACCGCGAATGGGTCGGCCACAGCTGCCGCGCTTCGACTGGAAGCGCGGGGCCTCCAGAACGGAGATCAGCCCTGTCTCGGTCGATCCGTACGCTTCGCTCACGATGGGGCCGAACTGCTCGACAAGCCAGGCTTTCAGAATCCATGGCGCGGCCGCCCCGCCGATCACCACCTCGGTCAGCGAGTGTGTTTCCGCATGGCGCACGGCTTGTGCGCCGAGCCGATGCAACTCCGCGAACGCTTCGGGCAGGGCGCTCCAGTTCGTTACGTGGTGCTGCCGGATCAGTTTCAGCGCCTCCATCGCATTGAATGCGCGCGTCAGCACGATCGCGCGCCCGGCCGACAGCGCCCCCCAGAACTGCACGCAGCCCCAGATTCGATGCAGCGGCGTCGTGATAAGCGAGACACCGTGGTCCGGCATCGGCGCCCGCGAGATCGACGCGGCAGCGTTGCGCCGGCGCGGCACAACCACAGGCCGCGCACCCGGACCAGACGACCAGGCCAGCATGGACGGCTGCGCCCGACCGAAACGCCGCTGCGCCACTGGCGGGAAGAGATCCCAGAAATTGAAGAAACCAGGGAAGGGCGCATCCATCGTCGCGCGCAGGCGCAGGTTCAGACCGTCCAGCGCCGCAGCGAGACGCACGGGCGCCGTGTCGCCGACGATAACGGCGGCTGCACGGCTGGCGATCAGACGCTCGCGCAAAAGGCGCGGCGGCATGTCCGCATCCAGAGTCAGCACGCGCGCATCGATCTTTGCGCATGCCAGCGCAATCACGGCCCATTCGATACGATTGCGGCAGCGCACGGCGATCACGTCGTCGAGGCCGAGACCTCGCGCGACAAACGTATCCGCCAGCATGTCGGCATATTCGTTCCAGTCGCCAAAGGTCAGCGACGCCGTCCCTTCGAACAGCGCAGGCGCGTTGCCCCGCACGGACGCCCAGTACTCAAGGCTGCGAGCCGCGGGCTCGCTCAGCCCCTGAGCGTAGTTCGGACGTTTGCGATCAGGCAGTCGCGCATATGCGACAGGGAAACGTGATCGGGATTGATCAGCCACTGGAACAGAACTCCACGAATGGACGAGATAATGATGGATGCTTCGGCAAGCGGATTCACGTCGGCGCGCACGTCGCCGAGCTCACGGGCGAGCATGATAAGGCCGGCAATGTCCTCGATGGATTGTCGCGTCATGCCATCGACCATCGGCTTGAGCTCGGGACGAGTCAGTCCGCCGATCAGGATGATCTGGTAGGCGCGCACGGCAACCGGGTTGTGAATGGCGTCGTCGATGCAGAAGCCGACCACATCACAGAGCAGATCTAGGCCCTGATGCGGCGTAGAGCCGGACCGCATGCGCTCCGCATAACCCGCAAGGATATGGTCGGTCAGCGCGTGGATCAGGGCGCTCTTCGATCCAAAATAATGGCCGGGCAGGGCGCGCGAGTAGCCGGCCGCTTCACCGACCTCGCTCATGCTCAACTCTTCCAGCCCGCGTTCCGCGACGATCTTTTCGGCTGCCTGCAAGATGGCGCGCTCCGCAGTTTCCCGTCGTTCCGCCTGGGTTTGGCGATGCGAGTCGGGATGTTCGAGAGTTTCGTCCCGTGAGGGATCGCCGCGCTGGGTCATGTCGCAATGCAACATATTAGTTTGCCGACAAGCAAGTATGTTACGTAACGACAGCTTGCAGGCCGAATGTCGCAGCTGTTTGCCAGACCTGTCGCATCGCCTGCCAGAAGCCCCCAGATCGAGACCTGTTCCGACTGGTGCGGAACGCCCGGCTACGGAACTGCAGCAGCATTTGACGGTTGGTAGGGGTGCAAACGCAGGCCCCCCCAATGAACGCGACGACAGACCCCAAAGCGATCGTCCAGCAGACCTCGCCCAGACCCGGTCTCCTGATCTTCGAAATCAGGGCAAAAATTGCCAAGAAGGACATCGAGTGGATGGCCGCCCGTGTCGATCAGGCCTTCGATGCGCACAAGAAAATCGATCTCCTGCTCGTAATGACCCACTACGATGGCGCTGAGCTCGGGGCAGTCTTCGATGGCGAGGCTGCGGCTGTGATGACGCGGTCTCTGGCGCACGTCCGACGTTATGGCGTCGTCGGCGCCCCTGGCTGGGCGCGCGCCATGATCGAACTCTTCAAATGGATAACCCCGGTGGAGGAAAAGACCTTCTCGCTCGACGATCTTGAAGCGGCGCGACAATGGATCGAGCCTGCCTGACGGCTTGCCAGTAGCCCCCGACAATCGTTCGGCGTAAGAACCGCCGCTGATCACTTGTCGAGGACTTCATATGACCCAGTCGCTTACCGCCCCCGCCGCTTCGACCGACCAACTCTCCGCCTACATTTCCGCCTCCACCAAGGAAGCCTGGAACACGGTTGGTCTCGCAGCCGGGACGCCCATCAAGCCGATCGTGAAGGTTGGCGTGCTCGGCGCCGGCACGATGGGCGGCGGCATCTCGATGAACTTTGCAAACGTCGGCATCGCGGTGACGATCGTTGAAGTGCAGCAGGCGGCGCTTGATCGCGGCCTCGGCGTGATCCGCAAGAATTACCAGAACTCGGCCGACAAAGGCCGCTTCCCGCAGGAAGAAGTCGGCGTTCGCATGGGCCTGCTCAACGGCACGCTCAACCGCGCGGACCTCGCCGACTGTGATCTCATCATCGAAGCAATCTTCGAGGACATGGCGATCAAGAAGGAAATCTTCGCTGACCTCGACAAGATCGCAAAGCTCGGCTGCATCCTCGCCACCAACACGTCCTATCTCGACATCAACGAAATCGCCTCGGTCACCAAGCGCCCGCAGGACGTAATCGGACTGCACTTCTTCTCGCCCGCCAACGTGATGAAGCTGCTTGAAATCGTCCGCGCCAAACACACCTCGGATACGGTCGTCGCCACTGCGATGGATCTCGCGAAGAAGATCGGCAAGGTCGCGGCCCTCGCCGGCGTCTGCCCCGGCTTCATCGGCAACCGCATGTTGGCCCGCCGTGGCCAGGCCGCAGGCTATCTCGTTCAGGCCGGCGCGATGCCGTGGGACATCGACGCCGCCTTCAACGCCTTCGGTTTCAAGATGGGCCCGTACCAGATGTCCGACCTTGCCGGTCTCGACATCGGCTGGAAGCCGGGCGCCACGACCGCCAACCCGTTGCGCGACATGATCTGCGAGCGCACCCCGCGTCGCGGCCAGAAGTCGGGCGCCGGCTACTATGACTACGACGAAAACCGCAACAGCCGTCCGTCGCCGGAAGTCGAAGCGATCGTGAAAGAGTACCAGGCCAAGTCGGGCGTTGCGGCGCGGAAAGTCACGCACGAGGAAATCCTCGAAGAGTGCGTGTTCTCGATGATCAACGAAGGCGCCGCAATCCTGGAAGAGGGCATGGCCCAACGTGCCGGCGACATCGATGTCACCTGGCTCAACGGCTATGGCTTCCCGCAGGACAAGGGTGGCCCGATGTTCCTTGGCGACAGCGTCGGCCTGCAGCGCGTGCTCGAAGTCACCGAGCGCGTCTCGAAAGTCGTGCCGGAGATCAAGGTCTCAAACCTGCTTCGCTCTATGGCGAAGGACGGCCGCAAGTTCGCCGACCTGCCGGCCCAACCTATCAAGGTCTAAGCAGCCGAAACGGCGCTGGGCGCGGGCTTGTAAAGCGCGCCCAGCATCGCCGCAGCGATTATGGCTGGCAGGATGGCGATCCACGGCAGGCCATAAGCCCCAAGCCCTGCCGTCGCGGTGATGCCCGTCGCCACCAGCGCCTGACCCAGCCCCGCCATCAGCGTGCCTTTGGCCCTGCGCCGCACGAACTCGCGCCGCGTTCCCGGCGCGCGTCGCCAAAGCCCTATCAGCGCCGCCGAGATTGCACTCGCGATCACGCCACCTGCGGTCCACACACCGGCCCACGCATCGCGCACCAGCAGGATCGCGACGGGTATCGCCATCAGGATCAGCACGGGCGCGACCGCCGACGCGAACTTTGCGCGGTCGACCGTCTTCGCCTGCACCGGCGCGGACGCCAGCAGGTCCGGCGCATCTTCAGCCGAAACCGTGATCCAGGTCAGGCTGCCCGCCAGCGTTCCCGCCAGCAGTGTCAGCGCCGGCGCAAAGGCCGCCTCGGTCAGCATGATCCCGCGATCGGGCCGGATCAGGATGAAAGCCAGCGGTATGAAATAGATCAGCTGCAATCCAATCTGCGACAGCAACAGGGGGTCACGCGCCAGCAGTCGCAGCTCCTTGCGCACCACAGATTGCATCACGCCGCCATGCACCTGGGCGACTCGTGCATCCATGCCGCGCTTTCTCTTGCCCATCGCGGACGCCGCCGCTGCATCCGCCACAAAGCTGCGGCTGAAGACGAACACGCCCAGCGGGAACAGAATCGCCACACCCAGCAGCCACAGCACCGTCGAAACAATATCGCCCGTGAACGCTCGCGCCGGAAACAGCCACCACACGTGCGGGTCGATATTCAGTCCCGCGATCATCGTCGTCATCTGGTCCTGGCTCATGCCCCCTGTGCCGCGCGAGTTGAGGTTGAACAGCTGGAACGACAGGAACACCGTCGCCCCCGCCACTGCGCTGATGATCTGCGCAAGCACCCGCGTGCTGCGCGGCCCGATCAGCCGAAACAACCCCGTCACGATGAGCAGCGCC
>CALRWU020000055.1:0-11061 GCA_943371945.1 Azorhizobium sp. AG788 | reverse complement strand
GACCGACAGGGTCGTGCTCAGTTCGTCGCCCTGGCTGATCCAGTCTTCGCCGAGCACGGCGTTGCCATCGAACTCGATGCCTTTCAGGGTGGCAGCGGCGGCGTTGGTGGTGGCGCCAGTGAAGGTGTCGTTGATGCCGTCATTGTTGGTGTCGACGCCGATCGAGGACGGGACCTGGACGTCCGAGTAGTCCATCCAGAAGGCGGCGAGGTTGGTGGTGAAGCGGCCGCGCTCGAACGTACCTTTCCAGCCGACTTCGTAGCTGTTCACGGTTTCCGGCTCGAACTGCATGAAGTCGAAGATCTCGTTCGGCTCGCGGACGCCGTCACGGTCGACGTCCGGCGCGGCGGAGGTTTGTCCGCGCGGATCGAAGCCGCCGCCTTTGAAGCCCTTCGCGTAGGTGAAGTACAGGTTGTGATCTTCGGCCGCGTCCCAGGCGATCGAAGCGCGGGGGGAGAAGTCGGTGAAGCTGTCTTCCCCGTTGAAGTTCGAGGTGGTGGCGATTGCGACCGCCGTCCCGCCGAAGAGCGGCGAGTAGCCGCCGGTGAACGTGCGGCGAAGAACCTGAGCCTTGCGGGCGTCGTCGGTGTAACGGCCGCCGAGCGACAGATGCAGCGTGTCGGTGAGGTCGTAGGTGAAGTCAGCGAACACGGACCAGGTTTTCGTGTTCACGTCGCCAAACGTCTGCGCGTTGAGGCCCGGAACGCCGATGATGGCGCCGGTGGTGGCGAGCACGACATCGAAGGCAGTGAGGGCGTTGGCGTCGAGGTAGTAGACCCCGATCAGGCCGTTTAGCTTATCGCTGCTATAGAGGAATTGCAGTTCTTCCGAGAACTGGTCGTTCTCGTCGATTGCAGGGACGTCGACGTCGATTGCGGGGAGCGAGTCGAAGTCGATCGGCGTCGAGCTTTCATCCTGGCGATAGGCGAGGATGTTCTTGACCGTCCAGGTGTCGTTTAGCTCCCACGTGCCGACGATAGAGGCACCGTACGCTTCGGAGCGCTGTACGGGCAGCGCAAGGCCGGCTTGCGTGTCGTAGACGTCGCTGAGGACTGGCGTGCCGGTCTGGAGGCTGGTGATGAGGCGGTGGCCCTGTTTCGGGTCCGACTTGTCGAGCAGCCAGTCGCTGGAGAATTTCAGGTCGAAGGTGTCGGTGACATCCCATTCGGCTTGCAGGCGGGCGGCTGAGACATCCTTGTTGTAGTTTTCGACGCCGTACAGGAACAGGTTGTCGCCGTAGCCTGCGCGCGTGAGTTTCGCGATGGCTCCGCCGATGCGGAAGCTGTCGCCGATCGGCGTTGAGGCGGAGAGGATGCCTTCGAGCTTGGAGTAGCTGCCGGCGTTAACGGTGAGTTTTGCTTCCGGCGATGTCGCGAGACCTTTGGTGACGTATTTCACAGCACCGCCGATGGTGTTGCGGCCGTAGAGCGTGCCCTGGGGGCCGCGCAGGACTTCGATGCGCTCAACGTCGAACACGTCGAGCACGGCGCCCTGCGGGCGGTTGAGGTAGACGTCGTCGAGATAAATTCCGACGCCGGCTTCGAAGCCGCCGACCGGGTCCTGCTGGCCGACGCCGCGGATGAAGGCGGAGAGGGTGGAGTTGGTGCCGCGGGACACTTCAAGCGTGACGTTGGGCGAGAACTTGCCGACCTCGGTGATGTCGGACGCGCCGAGATCTTCGAGCTGCTCGCCCGAGAAGGTCGACACGGACAGCGGAACGTCCTGCAGATCCTGTTCGCGGCGCTGGGCCGTCACAACGATCACGTCGCGGGCTGAAGGGGTCTCTGCATCCTGTGCGTAGGACGGCGCGTTGAAGGCGCCGAACAGGAATGCAGATGCGCTCGAAAGAAGGGTAGCTTTCACTTTTGGTGGCACGGGTTCCTCGCCTCTGTTTGCTTCCGCGGGCGAGATCCTGACGATCCCGTCCCGCACTCTGCCGCCAGAGAGCCCCGTGTCGCGAAGAAGCGCGTGAAGCGCTTCGTCGAAGGTGTACCGACCCGATAACGGAGCGACCCGTATCTTTTCGGCCATGTCGTATGGAAAGAGCAGTTGCACGTCGGTCTGGCGCGCAAGCTCGAGCAGCGCGTCAGCGAGCGACGATTCACGGATCCGGATGTCGTACGTCACCGCGCTCTGCTGAGCGTAGGCAACAGGCTGCACCGCGATCCCGCCGAAGACGAGAACACTGGATAGCACAGCCGTCCGGAGCCAGGTCTGTTTCTTCCCTCCCGCATGGCGCGACAGTCGGAACTCCCGTGGGAATTCTCCGCCGGCCTTGTCACTCACGACAGGCGGGCAGAGAGAATCCTCCATGAGAAAATTTGCGGGAAGGCGATTTTGTTCGCACGCGGAAGTTGTGCAGTGCGATGACGCAGCGTCTGAAGTTACGTTCGCGTATTGCGTTTGCAGGGTTGGCGCGTGTTGCTGCAGCGCGGCATCGCTAGTGAGCGGCGCCGTCAATGCGCACGGCCTTTTCGCCGATGCGCTCAACCTGCAGTCCGAAGTTCGTCTCGATCGCATCCAGCATGTCGTTGACTTCACCCACCTGGAATACCCCGCCGACGCGCATGTCGGCTAGGTCCTGATTGGCGAAGTCGAACTGGATATCCGTGTAGCGTGAGATATCCGCCACGACGCTGGAGAGCGGAGCGCCTGCAAATACGAGCTTTCCTTCGGTCCAGGAGAGTTTGCGATCGACTTCGGCCTCGTCGGCTTTTTCGATCACGAGCTTGTCGCCGAAGCTCGCGGTCTCGCCGGCGGTAACATAGGCGACGGTTTCAGCAGCGGGCGTATCAGCGAGGCGGGAGTAGGCGACCTTGCCCTCGGACACGACAACTTCGACGGTATCCTTCTTCAGGCGCACCGAGAAAGCGGTGCCGACGGCAACAGTCATGCCGTCGCCAGCGTAGACGCGGAACGGGCGGGACGCGTCGTGCGCGACCTCGAAGAAGGCCTCGCCTTCCAGCAGTCGAACCGTGCGCTCCTGCGCATTCATGCGCGTTTCGATGCGGCTGGCGGTGTTCAGGGTAACGACGGAGCCATCGGCGAGGGTGATCTTTTCCTGGTCGCCGACGAGCGTCTTGAAGACATCGAGGCCGGGGGTCTGGGCAATCTGGACCGGCGTGGGCGGTTGCGCGGCGAACTGGCCGAAGCCGATGAAGACGGCGAACGCGGTAGCCGCCGCCATGCCGATGCCGGCCCAGGTGGCGGGGCGTTTCAGCAGCGGGGTCTCGCGGGGCGTGTCGGAAAGCTCGACCAGATCGTTGAGATCGTCCCAGTGGCCGGACATGCGCGTGAAAGCTTCGGCGTGCAGCGGGCTGGCCTGTTTCCAGGCTTCGAATTGTGCGCGTTCTTCAGCCGAGAGCGAGCCGCGATCGTGACGGACGACCCAGCGGGCCGCTTCCTCGTCGATAGGGGAGCGGTCAGGGAAGTTTAGGATGTTGCCCGTCGGGCTCATTCCGCCTCTCCAGTTCGGAGGCGGCGTACAGCAGGCGGTTCCGTGGCGGAAGTGTCCAGCGCGAAACTGGCGTCGCGTTTGGCCATATAGTCCCGCGTAAGCAGCAGCGCCTTGGCCAAATGCTTCTCAACCGTGCTTTCGGCGATGCCGAGACGGGTGGCGATCTCGCGCTGAGAAAGACCCTCGATCTTTTTCAGCACGAGCACCTTCCGGCACTGGCTGGGCAGCGCGGCGACGGCATTTGCAAAGAGGGCGAGGCGGCGCCTGCCATCGACTTCCTGCTCCACTCCGGGCTGGGTTCCGCTACCCACGACATCCGGATCGGGGAAATCCTCTACCGAGTCTGTTGCGGAATTCTTCCTGCGCGCGATTTCGTTGAGCGAAACATGCTTAGCGACGCGGAAGAGGTAGGCGCGCGGCAGAAGAATGGGACCCCGCGCCTCAGCTGAGTAAGCGCGGACGAAGACTTCCTGAAGCGCATCCTCGATGTCCTGCGCGCGCGCGAAAAAGCGCGACAGATAGCGCCGCAGTGACGTCTTGCTTGCTTCGAACTCGTGGAGAATCCTGGACATCGCCATCCGCCTCGGCACGGGCTGCTGTCCGATTATACCCATCTCAAACGACAACGCACCCCCCGCAAAACCTGGTGACGCTGCGCCAGCTCATGGCCGCGTCGGAAAGCTTGGAAGCGAACGTGGGGCTGCTGTCAGATTAACGCTAACCAGTCTCCGCCAAGGCCGAGGTTTTTGACTTGCAGGAGACCCCAAGATGCGAGGTTCCTTCGACCGGCGGAGCTGCTGGCCATAGGTCGTGAGGTCGTCGATGTGCTGATCGATGAGATCGCCAAATGTGGACTGGGTCGTCGCCTGCCGGCGGACTGGATG
The DNA here is from genome assembly GCA_943371945.1 of Azorhizobium sp. AG788. GTDB lineage: Bacteria > Pseudomonadota > Alphaproteobacteria > Caulobacterales > Hyphomonadaceae > UBA7672. The sequence goes on along the minus strand of CALRWU020000055.1, from coordinate 6,720 downwards.
CTCGCCCCTGTCGATCCTGCCTTTCGTCTCGCGGACCCATGCGTCCGCATCCGCTTTCATGACAAAGCTCTTGCTAAAGACATGACCTTCACGTCTTACGTGAGCTCTCCACTTGCCTCCCGGCCGCCGGTCACTTGAAGCCATGACACCCCACCCCTTCACCAGCCCCAGGGTCACGCCTTTTCATGCACACCGCTGGCACAAATCCGTGCGCCTAAGTGCTGGAGGCACATATGGTTTTGATGAAAAAACAAACGCATAAGTTCTGCATCGCCCCCATGATGGATTGGACGGACCGGAATTGCCGGGCGTTCCATCGGCATCTGTCGCGGCATGCGCTGCTCTATACGGAGATGGTCACGGCGGATGCGATCTTCCATGGCGATCTCGAGCGGCTGCTCGGATATGACCAGATGGAGCATCCTGTTGCGCTGCAGCTGGGTGGGTCGGAGCCGGCCAAGCTGGCGCACGCCGCGCGCATTGGCGCCGAGTACGGCTATCGCGAGATCAACCTCAATGTCGGTTGTCCGTCCGAGCGCGTGCAGTCCGGTGCATTCGGCGCGTGCCTGATGCGCGAGCCCGATCTTGTCGCCGAGTGCCTCTCGGCCATGCGCGAAGTTGTGTCTGTGCCCGTCACCGTCAAGCATCGTCTCGGCGTCGATGATGACGATCCGCGCGATCGTCTCTTCTCCTTCGTCGAGACGCAGGCGAAGGCCGGGACCACAATCTTCATCGTTCACGCACGCAAGGCGTGGCTGAAAGGACTGTCACCGAAGGAGAACCGCGAGATACCCGAACTCGACTACGAGATCGTCGCCGAACTGAAGCGCACGCGCCCCGATCTGGAGATCATTCTCAATGGCGGCGTCGCCGATCTCGCCACGGCCGAGCGCGAACTGTCACGTATGGATGGCGTCATGCTCGGCCGCGCCGCCTATCACGAGCCCGCCCTGCTGCTGGAAGTCGACAGCCGCATTTTCGGAGACTCGACGCCGGCAAGATCCGCCGACCAGGCCGCGCTCGACTTCCGTCCGTGGATCATCAAGCGGCTGGAGCAGGGCGCCAGCCTGCATTCCATCACCCGCCACATGCTGGGCCTGTTCGTCGGCCGCCCTGGCGCACGCCAGTGGCGTCGCATCCTGTCCGAGAAAGCGCCCGGCGCGCGCGGCGTCGGTGCGATCGCGGCTTATGATGAGGCGGTGGCGGCTGTGACCAAACGAGCCGAAACACTCGCGGACGGTTAGTCCAATGGCGCGGGCAATTGTGATTGGGTTTCTAGTGGCGCTTGCATCGTGTGGCAACGCGCCCTCCAGTTCGCCGCTTCCTGCGGCCGCGAACGAAGAGCCGTGCGTGTCCGAAGGGGTGAGCATCCTGATCGAGCATGGCCAGATACTCTGGAACGGCGAAGTTATCGATGAGCCCGAAGTCGCCAGGCGCTCAGCGGCCCACTGGTGTGGCGAGCGGCCCTACGCGATCAAAATTGATCAGGCGCTGCCGGCTCCAGATGATCACGCTGCGATAAAGCTTTCGATACGAGTAAGCCGGTTGATCGGCACCAAGCAGGCAACGCTCGCGGACACGCTGAAAAATCTGGCAGACGGAAGCTACTGAGAAGTCAGCCTACTGATGAATGACGATCGCGTTCGGCGTCACATCCCAGCCTTCGAGCCGGTTGAGGAAGCTCATCCCCAGCAGCGAGTATTCGAGGCCTTCCTCCAGAACGACAGCCTGCACATTCTGCAGCATTACGCCGTCGATCTCGATCTTGTCGATCAACACGGCGCCCGCCTTAACGCGACCCGCCGCAGTCCGCACATCGACGCCGCGCACCAGCTTGTCGGTGTTGACGCCGATCTTGCGCGCGTCGCGCCGCGTCAGCGAGATCATGGTCGCGCCGGTGTCGACCAGGAATTTCACCGTCGCCCCGTTCACGCGCGCCGTGGCCCAGTAGTGCCCATCGCCTTCCTTGCGGAGGGAGGCGCTGCGGATCTGGTGCGGGGTGATCTTGGTGTATTCCGGCTCGGCGTCGGTCACGACAGCCGGCTTCACGTCCAGCCCATCGTCTACGGTGCCGCGCAGCGCCACCACCCCAAGGGCGGCGGCAGCGAACAGCGCGATCGCTGGAAAAAGGGCCCTTCTCAAGCGACCGACTCCCCGGTGGATGGCAGACGCAACAACATGATAGCAGAGAATTTGCTGCGGAAGAACAAACGCTCAACAGCGCGTTTCGGGTTCAACCTAGCTTGCCGGATGCCTTGAGCGCGTCGATCCGGGCGGGCAGGGCGGCCATTACCAGCTCCCGCTCGCCGTCGCTGAACCTAGCCCAGCGCGCGATTTCTCCAAGATTCCGGCCGCATCCGAGGCAGTGGCCCGACTGACCGTCGACCACGCAGACCTTCACGCAGGGGGTTTTGATCGGGACGTGCATCAACAGCATATAACCCAGCCTCCGCCCAAATTGCACCCTGCCGTAGCGGCAACGCGACCTCGCGTCTTTGGGCAAAACCGCTTGACGTACTTTACGTAAACAGGTGCAACCGGGTGAGGATCAGTCGCCAGACTCGCCCTTACGTAACGTCACTCATAGCAGCCGGAGCCAGCCATGGACGTCCAGTTCTCGCCCGAAGAGATCGCCTTCCGCCAGGAAGTCCGCACCTTCCTCGAGAACGAGTACCCTGCCGAGCTCCGTGGCAAGTATTCGCGTGACGAGTATTCCAAGGAGGACTTCCTCCTCTGGCAGCGCACCCTGTTCAAGCGCGGCTGGGGCGCCCCTGCCTGGCCTAAGAAACATGGCGGCACGGGCTGGAACGCGACCCAGCGCTACATCTTCCAGGAAGAATGCGCCCGCGCTGAAACGCTGCCGATCCCGCCCTTCGGCATGGCGATGCTCGCGCCGGTGCTGATGGCCTTCGCTTCGGAAGAGCAGAAGGCGCATTACCTGCCGCGCATCATCGAGGGCAAGGATTTCTGGTGCCAGGGATACTCCGAACCCGGCGCCGGCTCCGACCTCGCGTCGCTGAAAACCAAGGCCGAGCGCGTCGGCGATCACTACATCATCAACGGCCAGAAAACCTGGACCACACTCGGTCACTTCGCCGACTGGATTTTCGTGCTCTGCCGCACCGACCCAACCGCGAAGAAACCGCAGGAAGGCATCTCCTTCATCCTCGTCGACATGAAGACGCCCGGCGTCGAAGTCCGCCCGATCATCACCATGGATGGCGGCCACGAGGTCAACGAGACCTGGTTCACCGACGTGAAAGTCCCCGTCGCCAACCTCGTCGGCAAGGAAAATGAAGGCTGGACCTACGCCAAATACCTGCTCGCCCACGAGCGCACCGGCATCGCCGGCGTCGCCCGCTCCAAGAAGGGCATCGAGCGCCTGCGCGAGATCGCGTCTGTCGAACTCGACCAGGGGCAGCCGATCATCCGCAACTCGGATTTCGCCCGCAAGATTTCCGAACTCGAGATCGATCTCTCTGCGCTGGAATACACTGAGCTGCGCACGCTCGCCCGCGAAAGCCGTGGCGAGGGCCCGGGGCCGGAATCCTCGATCCTCAAGATCAAGGGCACCGAGATCCAGCAGCGCATCACCGAGCTGACCCTCGAAGCCGTCGGCGTCTACGGCGCGCCGTACTTCCGCGGCTTCCCGCAGGATGGCGACAACCAGCATCCGATCGGGCCGGACTATGCGCACCTCACCGCGCCGTCCTACGCCAACATGCGCAAGACCTCGATCTATGGCGGCTCCAACGAGATCCAGCACAACATCATCGCCAAGATGGTGCTGGGGCTCTGATATGCGCCGTAGCCTGACCCGTGCTAACGTCCAGACGAGTTAGCTCCCGCTAGAGGGGCATACCGGGAGATGGATATGACAGCTGCGCGCGTCGGCAATTTCGCCATCTGGCTGGTGATCATGCTGCTGTCGGTCGGGGTAGGGGGCTACGCGCTCTATCTCACCGCCACAGGCTTCACCCATCTTGGTCTGACCAATCCGATGTTCGATCCGTGGGGGCTCCGCCTCCACATCGCCGCCTCGGGCGTAGCGATGCTCCTCGGCGCCTTCCAGTTCTTCAAGCCGCTGCGTCGCAACGCGCCGACGCTGCATCGCTGGATGGGCTGGGTCTACATCGTCGCCTGCGTCGTGGGCGGCCTTGCCGGCGGCTCCATCGCGCTTTCGTCGACCGCAGGCCCCATCGCCGGCTGGGGCTTCTTCCTGCTCGCCGTCTTCTGGGTGCCGTTTACGCTGCTCGCCATGTTTGCGGCCATGCGGAAGGATTTCGTGGCCCACGAACGCTGGATGATCCGTTCCTTCGCGCTCACCTTTGGCGCCGTCACGCTGCGCATCTACCTGCCGCTCGCCATCATCCAGAACCAGGGCGACTTCCCGCTCGACGCCTACCGCATCATCGCCTGGGCCGCCTGGGTGCCGAACCTCATCGTCGCCGAGCTTTTCATTGCGACGCTACGCAAACCCAAGCGACCCAAGGTCGCTCCCACCCCAACACCTGCCTGAACAGTTGCACGACCCCGAAATCGCGTCCTAGAAGGGTCGCAAGGAGTACTTCCATGGATTTCAACTTCACCTCCGAGCAAGACCAGCTGCGCGACACCGTCGCCCGTCTCGTCCGCCAGCAGTATGACTTCGACACGCGCCGCAAGGTCGCCAAGTCCGAAGCCGGCTGGCGTCCGGAAATGTGGTCGCAATTTGCCGAACTCGGCCTGCTCGGCGCGTCCTTCTCCGAAGAGGACGGCGGCTTCGGCGGCGGCGCCATCGAGGCGATGATCATCTCGGAAGAATTCGGCAAGGGCCTCGTCATCGAGCCCTACCTGCAGACCGTCATCATCGGCGGCAACTTCCTGCGCCATGGCGGCACGGCCGCGCAGAAGGAAGAACACATCGCGGGCCTCGTCGGCGGCGAGACGATCTTCGCCTTCGCCTATTCCGAACCGAAATCCCGCTTCGACCTCAATGACGTCTCGACCACCGCGAAGAAAGACGGCGCCGGCTTCGTGCTCAACGGCCACAAGGCCGTCGTCATCGGCGCGCCGTTCGCGACCCACCTCATCGTCACCGCCCGCACCTCCGGCGGCCAGCGTGACACGTCGGGCATCACCGTCTTCGTCGTGCCGAAATCCGCCAAAGGCATCACCACGCGCGACTACCCGACCGTCGATGGCCTCCGCGCTTCCGAAGTCTATTTCGAGAACGTCTCCGTTGGCGCTGATGCTGTCATCGGCGCTGTCGATGGCGGCCTGCCGCTGATCGAGAAGACGGTCGACCACGCGATCGCATCGCTCTGCGCCGAAGCCGTCGGCTGCTTCAAGGTCCTCAACGAAGCGACCATCACCTACGCGAAACAGCGCAAGCAGTTCGGCCAGCCCATCGCCAACTTCCAGGTCCTGCAGCACCGCATGGTCGACATGTTCATGGCGGCCGAGCAGGCCACGTCCATGACCTACATGGTCACGCTGAAGCTCGATGAGGCCGACAAGGCCCGCAAGCTCGCCGCCTCCGGCGCGAAAGTGCAGATCGGCAAGGCCGGTAAGCTCATCAGTCAGGATGCAGTGCAGATCCATGGCGGCATGGGCATGACCGACGAACTCAATGTCGGCCACTTCTTCAAGCGCGTAACGATGATCGAAAGCCAGTTCGGCAACACCGACTGGCACCTCCGTCGTTATACGGAGCTGTCGAACGCCTGATCAGTCGGATCGGTTGGTGTTGGGCGGCGGATAATTAGGCGGCGGATTGCGCGCTCCCTCCGGATGAGGGCGCGTCTCGGGCGTGTTGCCCGCGCTCACATCTTTCGGATTCGGATGCTCCGCCGAACTCACTGGCGTCTCGTTCGACGACTTGGCGCTACCGCCAAGTTCGCGGGCAGGCTTGTCACCACGGTCTGAAGCGTTGGGCATGCCTGTCCAACGTGCCGGCTGTAAGCCAGTTCCCCCGCCTCTGGACCGCCGGTCGCCCCACCGCAGCGTGACGCGTCAGCGGCACGCACCCACCGGAGTCATGCTCGGGCAAGCGCAGCGCATCCCGAGAATATGGGTTGTCACCGCGTTGCAATTCCACCGTCCCTCACTGTCATTCCGGAGGCGCGCAAGCCCGGCGAAGGATGCGCCGCGTCTCCACCCGCTCATCCCGACGTTCGTCGGGATGAGCGGGATTTTCCCAAGTCGCCCCAGACTTATCCGCCGAATCTGCACACACGCATTTTGGATCGACTCCAGCAATTCCAACGGCTTGCGTCGAAAACCGCCCTGAAAATCGTTCTCTCAATCCTACACCCGCAGCCCCGTGCGATACTCCCTTCATCCATCTCGCAGGAGGGCAGCCGTGCACGCTGTTCAACGGCGCGGGGTCGATGCAGGCGAGCGTGAAGAGCCTTAGCAATAGTACCGGACAGACTCATGTGGTCTCGGTCAATGCGGGAGTACGCAGACCCTTTGGCCGACGATCCGGTTCGACCCCGGCACGGCCTGTAGGCGAGCGTCGCGAGGACCATGGCTGAACATCCATGGCCTGCACGCCGGTGGCGCAGGGGATTGGGCGGATGAAAGAAGCCGCTGTCGCGAGGCTGCCGAGAAACGACTGCCGGGGACGCGGGGTTCGCGTTTTCTTTAAGACTACCGGTAGAGCCGAAAGGCGCTGCCCAAATTCACGCGGGGCATCCCGCGTCCCCGGGCCCTCCACCTATCTGGAGACCCACCCGC
>CALRWU020000054.1:0-11104 GCA_943371945.1 Azorhizobium sp. AG788 | reverse complement strand
GGACGATGCGGCAGGTCGGGGAACCTGCTCGGGGGGCATTCGCATCATCGACCGAGGGGGCGGACACTCCCCACCCGTGCGCTCTCCCGATGGGGACAGGGGAGCGCAATCTGAAACCTAGAAGGGCGGCTGGCCGCCTCCCTGGCCGCCGCCGGGACCGCGACCTCCGCCACGTCCGCGACCGCCCTGCTGAGGGGGAACGCCTTGTCCGCCGGCTTCGCGGCCCATCATGCGCTGGGGCCCGTCCATCAGCAGTTCGGCGCGGGTGATGCGGCCGTCCTGATCCTTGTCCATGCGGTTGAATTCGTGACGCAGGGCGATCATGAATTCCTGCGGCGTGACCGTGTAGTTCATGTCGGTGTCGGCGGCGCGGAGATCGGGTTGGGCTTCCTTGTCGCCCAACATCAGACGGCCCCAGTCGGCCATCTCGAAGCCGGTGATGACGCCGCTCTTGTCGACGTCGGCGCGGGCGAACTCGATGGGGATCGCGACCTCGAATTCGTCCTTGCTGAGCGCAAGGTCGCGGTTGGCGTCCATGCCGGTGAAGAGGATGGCGATGGGGCGGGCGATCTTCGCTTCCCGCAGCATCGCGCCAGGACGCTCGCCATTCGGCGGGCCGTCACCGGGCGGGCCGGGTGGCCCGGATGCGCAAGCCGTCACGCAGCCAAGCGCGAGAACCGAAATGATTGTCCGTGAGTGCTGCATCCGACCCTCTGTCTGCTCGACAGGGGGAAGTGACAGCTCAGGCATATCCGACATGTGCCTGAGCTGTCGCGAAGTGTCGCTCACTCAAGGCAATTTGTGGGCGGGTAGCTTTAGTGACGGTTCAGCTCTTGGCGTCTTCGACGGCAAGGCGGACGCCCTTGCGCCATTCGGACGGCATCACGAACTCGCCCGCCCAGATGCCGACCTTTGTGGTTTGGGCAGCTTCCTCGGCAGGAATGAATTCCTTCGAATAGGCGCGGTAAGCGACGGCGTGACCGTTGCGGACCAGCCAGTCCTGCACGCTTGTTCCGCGCACGGTGCATTTGCCGAGCGTGCGGTTGTAGCGGTCGTGCCCCTCGGAGACGCATGTCACCGGGTTGCGGTTGATCCACTCCGAGAGCGCGTTGGCGGCGGCGGCGCCACAGCGGAAAAGCAGGCCGCCGGCGTCGAGGCATTTCTGCTTGGACTCTGGCGCATCGACGCCGACCAGGCGGATGCGCTGGGCATGGATGTCGAGCGTGTCGGCATCGATCACGGACGCTGTGCCGGTCACGGCCTCGCCGGTTGAAACGGGTTTGGCGGCCGGGGCGGGGTCGGCTTCGGCCATTGGGCCGGAGGGATCTGACGCGGCGGGGGCTTCTGCGACGACCGACCCAGAAGAACTGCCGCCGGTCGGGAGGGGCGGCAGGCCTAGATCTTCGCCCCAAGTATACCAGGCGGCGGCCAAGGCCGCGAGAACGGCGCTGACGACGATGGAGGTGGAGCCCGAACGCCCGCGCGAACGCCGGGGGTAGGACTTGCTGTGGGTGCGTTTTGCCATGCGGCGGAGGGTCGCCGCTGGGGGTTACCGAATGGTTGATTCGCCATTGGGGATTGGGGGACGGTTCGCACTTGCGCCGGGGGGGCGGGTAGTGTCCTTTGCGCCCGGTTTCAGGAGCCAGGCCCATGACCGGAGTTGCAGTTGTCGGCGCCCAGTGGGGCGACGAGGGGAAGGGCAAGATCGTCGACTGGCTGTCGAGCCGGGCCGACGTGATCGTGCGCTTCCAGGGCGGCCACAATGCCGGCCACACGCTGGTCATCGACGGCAAGGTGTTCAAGCTGAACCTGCTGCCGTCTGGCGTGGTGCGGGGCGGCAAGCTGTCGATCATCGGCAATGGCGTGGTCGTGGACCCGTGGCACCTGCTGAACGAGATCGAGTCGATCGGAAAATCTGGCGTGCATCTCGGGCCGGACGACCTGATCCTCGCGGACAATGCTTGCCTGATCCTGCCCTGGCACAAGGACATTGACGCTGCGCGTGAAGAAGCGGCTGCGGGCGCGCAGATCGGCACAACGCGGCGGGGCATTGGCCCGGCTTATGAAGACAAGGTTGGTCGTCGCGCGATCCGTGTGGCGGACCTCGCCGATCCGGCGGCGCTGGATCTCAAGCTCGATCGGCTTCTGGCGCATCACAGGCCGCTCAGGCTGGGGCTCAACCTGCCGGAGCCGGATGGCGCGCAGCTGAAGAAGGACCTGCTGGCGATCGCGCCGCAGATCCTTGCCTACGCGCAACCGGCGTGGGAGCGGCTGGATCAGGCGGTGCGTCTCGGCCGGCGCATCCTGTTCGAGGGCGCGCAGGGCGTGATGCTGGACGTGGACCACGGGACCTATCCGTTCGTGACATCGTCGAACGTCGTCTCGGGACAGGCGGCGGCGGGATCGGGCGTGGGGCCGAGCGCGGTGAACTACGTGCTGGGTCTGGCGAAAGCTTACACGACGCGCGTGGGCGGTGGTCCGTTCCCGACGGAGCAGGACAATGAAATCGGCCAGCGGCTCGGCACGGTGGGCCATGAGTTCGGCACCAACACTGGCCGCGCGCGGCGATGCGGCTGGTTTGACTCAGTGATGGTGCGGCAGGCGTGCGCTGTGTCGGGCGTCAACGGTCTGGCGCTGACCAAGCTCGACGTGCTGGACGGGTTCGACGAGATCCAGATCTGCACGCACTACAAGCTGGGCGACAAGGTGATCAGCCACTTCCCTGCCGGCATGACGGATCAGGCGAACGTGCAGCCGGTCTACGAGACCGTGAAGGGCTGGAAAGGCTCGACACGCGGGGCGCGGAGCTGGACACAGCTGCCGGGCGAGGCCGTGAAGTATGTGCGGCGGCTGGAAGAGTTGGTCGGCAAGCCGGTGGCCCTGCTGAGCACATCGCCGGAGCGGGAGGACGTTATCCTGATGCGGGACCCGTTCGAGAAGTAGGGGCGATCAGCTTTCCGCCTTTGTGGCGCTTCTAAAGGGACCGGAAATCGCCAGAACAAGGCGTTCGGCCCATTGGTCAAAAAGGGCCATAAGGCCCCGCTGCCCCCCGCCAGCCGCCGTCTCGCGGGAAGGGTGGGCAGTCCGGATCTTCCGTGATATCGGGGCCCGTGATCTGGTGTGGCCAAGCCAAAGCCGGAACAGCGATGGAGAGTTTCAAATCGTAGTTATCGTGGTCCGGGACAACAACGTCGACCAGGCGTTGAAGGCCCTCAAGAAAAAGATGCAACGCGAGGGCGTTTTCAGGGAAATGAAGGCCCGCACGGCTTACGAGAAGCCGTCCGAAGCCAAGGCGCGTCGGAAGGGCGAGTCCGTCCGCCGGGCGCGGAAACTGGCCCGCAAACGCGCCCAGCGCGAAGGTCTTCTGCCGAAACCGGTTTCTACCCGGACCTAGATTCGGGACGGGGCCTGCGTGAACGCTTGCGTACAGCTGGCGAACCGCAGGCTGCCGGAGCGGGGAGATTTGGGCCTGTTGCTGGAGCTGTTCGAGCAGTAGCGCCTCAGTGAGAATCTACTGATGTGGACGGTTCTGGCGAGCAATGAGGCTGCCGGTTTGCAATATGTCTGTCCGTAGCAGCTACCTCGGCGACGCTGCCAAATTTCTCTCATCGTTGACGCTGGCAGCAGTAGCTTCGACCGTGACGATTGTGATCCTTGCCCAGATGGAAGCGATTGTCTCACCACCCAGCCAGTGGGTATGGGACGAGTTTCCGATCGGGCTGTTCGCTGCCTTCGGCGTAATCGCCTGGATCATGGGCTCGCTACCAGCCGCAATCGCATTTCACCTCAGGATCGGGATAGCTAGCTACTCGCTTGTTGGATTCGGATACAGCGTTCTTGTGCTGTTTCTTTTGCAAATGCTTACCGGTGACTTTGAGTATGCCGACGCCTGGAAATTCAGCCTGGCGCTTGGCGTTTCGGGAATGGCAGGTGGCGCCGTTTTCGCGCTAGTAGCGGATGCGCTCGATCAAGCCTGAAGCCACCGTCTAACGTCCACATTGTCTACGGTGCCGCTCTGGGCCGCGCTGACGGACGGAATCCTTATGCCAGGTCCATTCGCGAGCTAGGTCTGTTGCGGGGCCGGCGAGCCCGCGCTCGTGGTTCGACGGACGCCGCGCAAAGCGCGGCTGCTCACCATGAGCGCTACTTTGGCTGCGCGTGATTGGCTGAAACTAGCAAGCGCTCACCCTGAGCAGGCGCGATGCGGCTTAGCGCGCCTTGGGCCTGAAGGCGATCAGCACGTTGCCCGGCGGCTCGCCGAAGCGGGCGTAGCCGGACTGCACGAACAGCGTTCCATCGCCCGCAATGTAGGGCGCCGAGTCGAGGCCGCCGCCGTGGCCTTCCACGTTGTTCACGGTCGTCGGGAAGTCGCGGTTGGTCATGTATTCGAACAGGACCTCGCCGGTCTTCGCGTCGAAGATGCGGAGCATGCCTTGGGTCGTGCCGGTGACGACGGAGCCATCGACCAGCAGGGGTGGCGGCGACATGCCGAGGCGGCAGGGCGCGGTTGGCGGCGTGCTGGCGGCGGCAGCAGCAACTCCCGCCGGTGCTGCGGTGGGCGTTGCAGCTGCCGGGCGGGGCGGTGTCGCAACACGCGGCGTCGGGAGAACCGGGGCGGTGATGCGTTGTATCTTCCACTCCGGCGGCGGTGTGGTCGCCTTTGCGACGGGCAGGTCCTGGCCGCAGTCGCGGGCGTTGTTCTTGTAGGACCATTCGATCTCGCCGGTCATGGCGTTGAGGGCGTTGATGCCGGGACCCCAGGCGGGGTTTTCGTCGGGACCGGCGGGGCGGTTCGAATCGTTGTTGGGAACGAAGATACGCGTGCCGTCGAAGGCCATGCCCCAGTGGACGCCGCCGTTTGCGGAGCCGCGGCCGACCTTGTTGGACCAGACGAGCTGGCCATCATCGGGATTGAGCGCCCAGACGACGCCGGACTTCTGCCCGGCGATGACAAGCTCTGATCCATCCTGACGCTTGATCAGCATGGAGGTGGCGCCGAAGTCGTGGTCGGGGCTGTGGTATTCGCCGGGCCAGTCGCAGTTGGCGGCGCGGCGACCGCAGGCATAGTTCCAGATGTCGGCCTTGGTGGCCTGGAAGACCCAGCGCTTGTCGCCCGTGTTCATGTCATAGGCGATGATGGCGTCGGACGTATCGGTGGCGGGCCACGACACGTTCTCGCCGGTGCCGGCGTAGATCACGTTGCGCTGGGGATCGACGATCGGCGTCGACCAGATGATGGCGCCGGACGGTCCCCATTGCTGGGTGCCGGTGCGGCTCAGGCGCGTAGGCTGGGCGGGCTCCATCGTCGTGCCGGTCCAGAGCTTCTTGCCGGTCGCGAGGTCAAAGGCGATGACGGCGCCCTGGCCCTTGCAGCATTCGTAATCGTCCTGGCCGGCATAGTTCACTTCGATGGCCGAGACGGGGGTGAAGACTTTTCCATCGTGCACGACAGGCGCGCCGGTGATGCGGTTGTATTCGTTGAGGCGCGCGTTGGAGACCCAGAGCTTGCGACCGGACTTCGCATCGACCGCGTGCACGAAACCGGCGGCGTCGCCCATGATGATGGAGGCGGGGGAGGAGGGGGTGGCTTCCGCGAAGGTGAGGGAGGAGCGGAGCGTCATGTCGGACACGTAATGCCACTTCACGCAGCCGGAATTGGTGTCGAGCGCGTAGAGGCGGCCGGCGTCGGTGGCGGCGACGAAGATGGTGTCGCCGACAATGACCGGCTGCGAGCGCATGGTGGGCGTCTGCGGGAAGGCGGCGACCCAGGCGACTTCGAGATCCTTCATTTGGTCGCGGGTGAGGCCGGTCTCTGCCGCTGTCTGCGCGCGGTTGCCATCATTGGTGACGCCATAGGTGGTCGAAACGCGGGGCGCGTTGGTGAGGCGGACTTCGCGGATCTTGGTCGGGCAGCGCGCGGCCTTGATCCAGTCGTCATTGGTGCCTTCGGCGCTGGGCAGCCAGTTGATCAGCTGGGCGAGTTCTTCCTTCGGCACATCCTTGGCCTGGATCTTCATGTAGCCGAGTTCGAGTGCGTATTTCACGGTGGCGCGGTTGAGGGTGCGGATCGCCGCCAGCGATGGCGCGCCGCTTTGGCCACCATTGTCGTGGCAGGAGGAGCACCATTGCTGGTAGACCGCCTCTCCGGGATGGGCGGCGCCGGCTTCGGCAGTCTCGCTGGCGACTTCGCCCGGACGCGGGGCACAGGCCGAGCCGAGCAGGGCAATAGCTGTCGCAAGCGCAAACGCGCGGAGCTGGCTCATTGGATCTCCTCCCCGGAGGCTGTTCAGGGTCTTTGCCCCGTTCGCGGTCAACGTATCCATGTCGCCTGCGCTGGCAAGGCGCGGTTGCTCAATGTGACGTGAGAGTGGGTGCGGCTACTCCGCCGCGACGGACAGGGCGCGGGAAGCGGCGCGGCTGGCAAGGGCCCAGGTCAACAGGCGGTCGAGCCCGGCATGGAAGCCCTGCGGGCGCCAGCCTAGATCGCGTTCAGCTTCGGCCGCATCCAGCATCGGGCCGAGCGTGGCGGAGGCAGCGTCGCCCTCGCACGTGATCAGGTCCATCCACGGGCCGCCATGGCGTGGCGCGCGTTGGTCGAGCAGGGAGCAGACGGATTCCGCGACGTCGATGTCGCGGCGTTCGGCGCCGACGGAGAGATCGATGCGGGACAGCGGCGGTGCAGCTTCGGCGGCCAGCAGCAGGCCGGTCGCGAAATCGCGGATCGGCAGCCAGTCGCGCACGTCCTCGCCGTCGTTCGGAATGACAAATCGCTGTTCCTGCAAGACCGACATGAGGAGCCGCGCCATGAAGGATGTCTGCGATTGCCAGGGACCGAAAGCCTCGCCGGCGACGCACGTAACGAGGGGGATGCCACAGGCGCGGGACCAGAGACCCATCAGCGTCGCGCCAGCGGCCCGCGCGGCCTGGCCTTGCGTGGGGATACCCAGGATATCGGATTCGGCGCGTTCGGCATGGACGAGGCGGAAGCGGTCGCGGCGTTCGCCGGAGAGCGTGGCGACATAGGCGCGACTGGCCTCAAGGACAGAGTTCGCCGCGCCGATTTCAGACGCGACCAGTTTTTCCGGCTGCGATTCAAGGCTGGCGGCTAGGTGGATGACGGCGTCGGGCGCAAAGTCGCGGATCACCGCACGCATCATCGTCTGGTCGGAGATGTCGGTCTCGAGGCGCGCGTAACCGGGGCGCGCCGTGATAGGCGTGAGAGCGGGCGTTGGATTGGACCGGCGGCATTGATCGAGGTTGAGCACATGGTCGCCGCGCTCGACAGCGAGACGCACGACGGCCGAGCCGACAAACCCACAACCGCCTGTGACGAGGACGCGCATAAGACCCCGAGCTCCCAACCGTTAACGGTTTGAGCCGGTATGGTTAGCGGCTGGTTAATGACTCAGCCTGCGCGCCGATACGTATAGAGCACGTTATCGAGGCCGAGCATGATGGTGTTGTCGTCGAGCATCGGAAAGTCGGCGAGGACGTCACCTGTGCCGGACTGGCAGCTGAAGGACACCACGATCACGTCCGGGCTGGTGAAGCCGAGTGCGGGTGCGTCCTTTGGTGGGTCAGGCAGGTTGCCCTCGAACAGGCCGCGTTGGGGCATGACGTTGTTGGTGTAGCGCGGCTTGTCGCACGTAAGGATGGGCGGGCCAGACGATTTGGTGGGCGCGAAGACGAACTTTACCATTGTGGGGTCGGCGGTGGGCTCTGCGCCGGAGTGATCCCACCACGGCGCGACGATGGAGGACTTCATTTCCCACGTGCCGAAGATCGGGTTGCTGGGCGTTGGAACGTCGACGCCGGATTTTTCGGCGGACGTGTTGGCGGCGGGGCTGCAGGCGGAGAGCGCGAGTGCAAAGGATGCTAGTGCGATGCGAATTGCGGACAGGTTCATGATTCAGTCTGCTCCCTGCCGGACTTACGCCGGCTGTCACCGAGATTGGCTTATTTTCCGCGGCGAGAGAAGACGTGGCTGAGCGCGATGGCGCCCGCGGTTGCGACATTGAGACTGTCCATGTCGCCGGCCATCGGGATGGAGATCCGCGTGCAGCGCGCCATGAGGTCTGTGGGGAGACCAGGACCTTCGGCGCCGAGGACGAGCGCCAGGCGTTGGGGCGGATCGCACAGGGTGAGCGGTGCGCCATCCGAGGGAGAGAACGCCCATGGGGTGGTGCCCGCAGATACGAGCGCGGCGATGATCTCGGCGCCGCTGCCGGTGTGGGCGAAGGGCAGGCTGAGCGCTGCGCCGGAGGAGACGCGGATCGCCTTGCGGTAGAGCGGATCGCAGCAGGTCTCGTCGAGAAGGACCGCGCTGGCGCCGAGAGCCGCCGCGTTGCGGAAGCAGCCGCCGACATTGTCGTGGTTCGACAGGCCGATCAGCACGAGCAGGGTGAGTGGGCCGGCGGGCAGGCCGGCGATGAGCTGTTCGGTGGTTTGCGACCGCGTGCGCCTGGCGAGGGCGAGTATGCCGCGATGAATGGGGAAGCCGGTGACGCCATCCATGACCGACTGGGGCGTGACGTAGACAGGGATGTCCGGCGCCAGATGGGCGAGGATCGGGGCGAGCGGCGCCACGCGGTTGTCGGCGAGCAGCAGGGATTCGACGGGGAAGCGCGAGGCGGTGAGCAGACGTTCCAGCGCAATTGCGCCTTCGACGATGAAACGGCCGTCATGGCGGATCAGGTCGCGGTCGCGAACCGCGCGGTAGGCGGCAATGCGCGGGTCGTCGGCGGTGTCGAGAGCGATGATCACGCGCGGGTTGTGGCGCGTGGGCGTACAAATGAAAAGGCCCGCTCGTTGGAGCGGGCCTTTCCTTGGTGAGAGTTGCGATCGACTAGAGGTCGATGTCGGCGTCGCGCAGGTCACGGGTGGCCGTGGCGCGGGAGACGTTGCCGGCTTCCAGTTCCTTCTTGTCGAGACCGCCGTCCTTGTTGAGGTCGAGATCGGCGAAGCGGGGCTTCACCGAAGCCATCGTGCCGGTCAGCTCGTCGATCTGCACCTTGTTGTCGGCGTTGTTGTCGAGGGCGCCGATCGTGCGCGAGTCCATCAGCTTGACCTGCAGGTCGTTGCGGACGTTCGACACGGTCTCGTCAGCCCAGCGATAGTTGACGCGGAAGTACATCATCTCTTCGAACGACTGCTCGCCCCAGGTGACGTTGATCGTCGAGTCCGGGTTGGCCTTGTTGTGTTCAGAGTTGTCATAGACCCAAGTGGCGATCAGCTTGGTGCCGGCCTTGATGTGGATCGGCTCCACCGGATCGTAATCGCGCTGCCAATTGAAGTCGTACTTCGGCAGCGAGAGAAGCAGGGATTCCTTGCCATCCGGCGTCTTCTGCTTCAGCTCGACCGACCAGCCGCGGTAATGCGAGTGTGGGTAGAGCGTGTACAGGTAGGCGTCGGCCGGGAATTCGAGATAGGCGATTTCCTTGTGACGAGCTTCGCCCTTCGGAATCTTCAGCGCGAAGTCCGAGATGACGGTCGAGCGTTTGATGAACTCGGGGGCCTGTTTCAGCGTATAGTAGCCGATCTGCGTCTGGTCGGCCGCAGCCTTGCCCACCGTCGTGTAGTGCATCGAGAACGAGAACTTGCCGCCGCCGGGGACCGGGGCGCCGGCGCCGTCAGCGATGACCTGAGGCTCGGCGCCCGGGGTGTAGGAGCCGACCGAACCGCCGGGGATGCGCGCCGGCGGCGCGCCGCGATCCGGCGAGTGGTTCGAGGTGACGTGGTGCAGCACGGAGCGCGCGCCCGGCTTGATGGCGATCGCCTTCAGCCAGGTGTCGTTCTTGAACGGGTTGTCGATGCGCATGTTCTGGTACTCGACCGTGCCCGAGGCGGGGACGTCGAATTCCGGCAGGGTGACGATAACGTCGGGCTGGCCGAGTTCGGTGGGCCATTCCGGCGCCTTGCCGGCAGTTTCCTTAAGCACGTCCGGACCCGACCCGCGCGGTGCGCCAGCACGGAGCCAGTGGATCAGCGTCTTGTTCTGGTCGAGCGACAGGCCGTGGTCGTTCTTGAACGCGCCGACATGCGGGTCGGCGAAGTAGGGAGGCATGCGCTCCGACATCACCGATTCCTGGATCATCGGCGCGAAGGATTTGACGACTTCATAGCTGTCGAACTTGAACGGGGCGATGCCGCCGTCCTGGTGGCAGGCGACGCACTTGGCCTGGATGATCGGCGCGACGTCCTTGGAGTACGAGATGTTGGCGTGCTCGGCCGCCTTGCCGCGTTCCGGGAAGGTGATGGTCGAGCCGACCTTCACGTCGACGCGCGGGTTGGAGACGGGCTTGCCGGCCAGAACCGCGTCGATCGCCTTGGCGGTCTGCGAAACCGGGCCGTGATAGGCGACCTTGAAGCCGGTCTTGGGCTCGATGACGAAGACTTCGCCTTCGCGCTGGACGCCGAGCTGTTCGCCGACGAGCTGCAGCTCGTCCATCAGGACGGGCATCGCGAATTTCTGCGCCTTGGCCTCGGCGGCGGTCGCTTCACGCGACTGACCGAGGTTCGAGTTCATCATGTAGAAGAGGACGCCCTTGTCCTTGTAGGCAGCCTGGATCTTGGCCAGCTCGGCCGCGCTTTCGCGCGAGATCTTCGAGCCGTTGGACTGCGACATGACCACGATGGCCGGGCTGTAGCCGAAGTAGAACAGCTCATGCGCGAGGCGGGTGGTGTCGGTCAGCTGGAAGTTGCCGATCTTCTCGGGCACGAGGCCCGTCGTCGGGGCCGGGGCGGCGATCACGCTGCTGACGCCAGCGACGGCGATCACGGCGGCAAGGGCTGTCGATATCAGGATGGATTTCATTCCGGCTCTCCTCCGAGCCCCCATTTTGATTTGTCGTCAGGGGGTCTGTAATTGTCGTTTCAATATTCCTGCGGCAGGCAAAACCGTCAATGCGATCAGGGCTTCGCGCGCGGTGATTTGCTCTCAATTGCGGTCACAACTTTGCAAGGTGACGCTGTCTGGCGAGCAAGGCAGAGCGACTGTCGATAAGAACTTGCTCGTGACGTAGGGGCAGGCCGTCAGAATCAAATCGGCCCGGAACGAGGTTCCGGGCCGGTTCGATGGTTCCGTGCTGAGCCTGAAGATCAGGTC
>CALRWU020000053.1:0-11123 GCA_943371945.1 Azorhizobium sp. AG788 | reverse complement strand
GGAGAGCGGCCCGAAAGACGAACTCGTGAAAGACGTTGTTACCGATATGGTAAACGATCGGATGATCGACATCGGCCATCATGAACGCGCCATGATCAAATTGATCGACCGATACACCTTCAATCCGGGCATGGTTCACCTGAGCAGGTTCCTGCACCAGGACCTGTGGCGCAAAGTGCTTGGCCAGGCAGGGCAGTTGCTCAGCAGCATAGTCCGCTATGCCCGACGGGGACGGGGGCAGCGGCGTGATAACCGTCAAAGGAGGTAATTGCCTCATCGCGGCCTGTTTGACTCAGGGACATGCCCAACGCAAGCTTTGCAGGGACATCGAGACCTCGAATACTGCGGAACAACGGTACTGCCCTTGTGTTGTGCATGTCTGCAGGGCAAAAAGCCTTCTAGAACTTGGGAGTTAAGATGCTCAGGGCCGTTCGTCGCGCAATCCCCGTATCGGTGAAGCGCAAGATATTGACCGCACTTCATCTGGCGGTTGGAAAGCCCGTGGTCGCCGCTATGCGCGACCGTAGCCATGCGCTGGAGCAGGTCCTCGACCAGCGCATTGCGCGGCTCGAGTCACGCGTTCAGGTGACCGAAGAGGGTGTTGAGGCGGTTAAGGCGCGCCGCGATGCTGTAACCGCAGATTTTCGTAAGGATATTCTGGCGCGCCAGGATCTGCTGATTTCTATCCTTGAGCAGCGGCTCATCAATCTCGAACGACAGCTTGAAGAAGCGCTTGCGAAGAATACGACGCCGGACGCCCCTTCTCCCGCGCCCGACATGCGCGCAACAGAGACCAAGCAGTTCGAACTGAAAATCGTCTCGTAATCTCTGACTACTATCTCGGCGCTGCTTCAAGTTGAGCAAAGCGCCACTCTGTGTACGCGTCGATATACTGTTCGAACCTAAGCTTGCCGAAGCCGGGCAATGCGTACTCCATGTTCGGGCTCCACCAGGTCAGCGACAGCGCCTCCGCGACGACCCTGTGAATCGGCATTTGCAGGTAGGTGAAGGGGTCGCTGTAAGGTGAGGCAGCAATTTCCCAAGGCTTGATGCGACCTTCCCAAGTGGCAGCACAAAGCCGCTCAAAGAGGGTCTGCAAAATGTCGAGCGTCGGATGGTTGTTCGTCCAAAGCGGGCGCGTCTTCGGCAGCTCGCCGACAAGCCGGTCAGAGATAGAAACCGCACACTTTGCTTCACGCTGAGCATGACGCGCAGTATCGATTGCCAGAAGTCTCTGCAATTGAGGTTCGATGCGCCAAGCCGCGTCATCATAAGCTGAAATCACGTCCTGCTTTGTCAGGCCCTGGTCCATCAGCTCGATAATGAGGCGGTCGCCATATGGGAAACGTCCGAACGGCAAGGTTGGCTCAGGCGCATTCAATGGATCGCGCGTGTTGAACGGCCACAGACAATTCATGTCGATCCCCGGGAACATGATTTGCTGCGCAGTCGCTGGCAGCAAATCATGGTGGGGAAACGGATTGCTGTTGTCGAACTGCTCCCACAGCAAACGACAGGCCTTGACCTTCTTGTCCTCCAGCCGCGGTTGCGTAACCCCGTCCAGCGAGAAGCTTACCAGATAGACAACCTCGTATTGCAGGCTGATAGCCGGGATCGTTCTGGCGAGCGCCGCGATCTCCTGAGCCTGGCAACTTCCATAGACAATCAGGGTCGGTTTCATGACCGATCGCTAACCCGCAAAGGACTTGGCGGTCCAGCTAAAAAATTGCGGACCCGTGCACACGTCAGGACGCGCTTCTCATCGCTGTCCAGACATAGGCCCATCCAGCGTCATTCCTGAAATTGGAGTCCCGCCGGGCCATAAGCTGCGTGCGAACCTCGTGGCTTTCCAGCGCTTCCAGATAGACGCTGATCGCTTGAAGCGGCGTTCGATGTGCACGCGACGGCGGACCAGCTGCCGATACGCTCGCGCCGGAACCACAACTGACAAGTGGCACCATCGCGCGTTCCAGCAACTCTCGAACGACCGTCAGGCTTGACTCTTCCGGGCACAAATCGATGACCGAAATAGGTTTGCGGATGACCTTTTCAGGAGCGGCAAAAATGCTCGCATTTGTGATGACTTCGACATCAGGATAATCGCCAAACGCGGTGCTGAGCGCTTTCAGATCGCAACCGTCAGCTGCCAGAATCTGAAACGCGCCTTCAATTCGCGGCACGAGAAGGCGCAAAACCGCGATCTGGTTCTTGCTGCCAGTTGTCAGAGCCATCGCTCCCTCAGGCTCAGCGCGCCACCAGCGATTCAGGATATCGACTTCGCGCGTGTCGTAAAAGAAAGGCACGCGCACAAGTTCGTCGATCCGCACGCCAAGCCATTCGAGCGCCGCAAGCTCACCGCCTGCAGAGAACCCGACGACCCACCCCGCCTTCGCCGTTGCGGCTGCCAGCACCTTCTTGCGATTGCCATGATCGCCAGAGGTGCGGATCATGTCGAGCTGAAGGTAAACCGTGACATCATCGTTGATCGCGGAGATCGCGTCCGGCAGGGCCTCAAGCAGGAATATTCGCTTGGCTCCCCTGCGTTCGACCAGTTGCTGTAGCGAATCCGGCCGAATGTCGAGCTGGTCGAGAGCTTCTGGCGAGGCCTGCGCAGATAGCTTGCGGTAAGACGCCTCGGTAAGCGTAATAGTGGCGCTGACCCCGAGCCGCCGAAGATTTTCGAGCTCAGAGAGTGAGACGTCTCCCTCGAGATAGAGCACGAAATTCGCCAGCGCTTTCATGTATGCGCTGACCGAGGAAATGAACTGGTTCTGCAGCGTTCCCCGTTTGCAGATGTTGGTTGATCCCGCGATGATCAGAGGCTGCTTGAGGCTCAGCACCTTCCTGATGGTGTCGCCAAAGGCCGTGACAACCTGCGCATCAAGCTCTCGCCGTGCGATAGCCGAAGCCGTTTGAAGGTCCGCGAGCAGAGATGGAGAATAGCTCAGGTCGATGCACGCGTCGGCTACCGCCTCGAATGTCTTGAGCGAGTGCATCTTGTGCCTCGCAGGATACCCTTCGAATGCGTGCGCGTGAGATACGATCGGCTTGCCATGGAAGATGGCCTCACCCGTCTTGATCTTGAGTCCCGTCGAGAACTCCATCGGGATAAGGATGGCGTCAACGGCGTTATAGAAATCAGAGATGTCAGGCACCCTGCCCTGAAGTTCGATGAACGGGTCATCCTCGTACTCGGCGAGGTCAGCCGTCCAGCCTCCGGCAAGCACGAGCTTGATAGGCGCGAGAGAGTCTACAAACCGGTCGCGCGCCACTTTGTAGAATCGTCGGAAGTTTTCGAGGTTTACGTTGTTACGAGCGCCGACAATTCCAAAGCGCATGTAGCCATCGGGATCCGGCGCCGGGGCCTGTCCGCCTTTGCGTTCCGGTTCGGAATGCAGCATCGTCACGACTGGCTTGTCAGTCATGGTCCGAAAAATTTCGGCCTCTTCGCCCTTGATGGCCCAGATCAGGTCGGCGCGGCGAAAGCCAACGGATTCCGATTGCCGTGTGAGATAGAAAAACTCGGGCGCAATACCGTTTGCCTGAAGCAGCTCCTTGCGGCCCGAAAAATAGTCGTGGGTATCGAGAATCTTGAAAACGCCCTGGGGCGCATATGAGAAGGCCTGGGTAAGCCATGTGTAGTTGACCAGGAACACATCGATGTGGCGCGTCTGGAAAATCCAGGAGAGATGCGTTCCGATCGAAGGGTCCCACCACTCGTCGATCTCGTGGTAATCAGCTTTGGGCGACGAGTGCAGCTGACGACTTGGCGGAACCGTGGTGTAGGAATCCCAAGCATCCGTCATTGCGTCTTCGTGCGCGCGCGGGGCATTGCCGCGCCACTCGGCCTCAGAGGCATAGTGAACGAAGTGTATCTTCGCTCCCCAGCGTTTCAGTCGGCTACACACCTCGTAGACGCGCTTCCGATTACCGTAGTCCTGCGGATGTGTAGGCGTGGGCGAAAGCACAAGAACCGACAAGCCGTTCCACGAGGATACGGATGGAAGTTTCGCAACTGTCATGGAGCGACGCGGCCCTTACCCGAAAGCAGAATCGAGATCGAGTTATAGACAGCGTCCATCTGCTTCTTGAACTCTTCGGATGTATCCAGCTCATAGAACAGGCCACTGATCGATCTGTCGCGCGGGGGCAATCCAACCAGGAACTCGCTGACCTGCCTCCACGCGCCCTGCAGGTTCGACCCCGCCCTTTCCGGGTAGGCAATGTAATCCGACACTGCCTGCCAGGCGATCCGACGTCGGAACCATTCACGCGTTAACCGCTCCGGTGGCACAAAGTGATCCACACTGGCGGCAGGCGCATACGCCGACAGGAACCCGGCCGCGCCCAGTCGCTCAACAACAGCCGCCTCTTCGTTGCTCAGAAGCGAAGCGCCTCCACCCTTCCGTCCCAGGTCGGTCGAAAACGCTCCGAGCGCCAACACCGCTTCTCGGTTGAAGGCGATGTTTGCACCGGCCAACCATTCCGAAGCGCTCGTGAAGCGCAGGTCCCCGCCCCAGTCAACGACGCTCAAGAAGCCGAGCAAATTGTCGGACAGCCATGCAGGGCGCGCAGCGCCCCAACGCGGTAGCACTTGGCCACCAATCACGCCGGCCTTGTCCCCAAAGAAGTCGAACGCTTCGACAAGGCGCGTCAGCAAGTCGGGCTTGGCGACAGCATCGTCATCGAGAAAATGCACAATCTTCGCCGTGGACGTGCGCAGGCCGACATTGCGAGCATTGGAAAGGCCAGCAATCCGCTCGATCAGATAGTTGACACGGTCCCCGCCCAATTTTGCTTGATAGGACGCAGCAACATCAAAGTCGGGGCTGTTATCGACGATGATGATCTCGAACTCGGACGGATCCATGTCCTGCGCGAGCAGGCTGTTCAAGGATTCTTCCAGGAAATCGTAGCGGTTATATGTGCAGATGACGGACGCGATCTTGGGCACGCTTTTCACGCCGGCTTTGGCCAGATTTGACATCACGCTATCCGTTACAACTTGCTGCGGAGCTTTCCGCGGGGAGCGCTCGGTGCAACCGCGCCCGGCTGCCCCGCGGCGGGACCGACACCATCGCTCGCAGGAGTCGCAGCAAGATTTGGCAGAATGGAGGAATCTGCTCTCTGGGCGCTGAGCGTTGAGAACGCCACACCGATCGCTCGGTCATCGCCGCTAACACTGCTAACATACGGTGTGTAGACTTTGAATGCGGTGACGCCAGGGCGTGAGCGCGCCGGCACAATGCACTCAAGCACAAAGCCCGGCCCGTACTCGGCGCGCGTGGAAGAAACCTCAACACGCTTGCCATCGACGAAGCACTGCGTCTCGTCGATGTTCTTGTCATCAACGGTCGCAACCATCTCGATCTTGATCAGCATGGGTTCGGCGCGCGAGACGACCAAGCCAAATTCAAACACCGTGCTGGGGCCCGTCCAGCGGAACGGAATGCCTTGGCCATTGTGCTCCAGCCAATAGAATCCTGCTTCGGCGTCGAGCCGGTGGTCCGCGCTGATCTTGATCTCCTTCGGCAAGTCGGCGTCCGCGATCGGCGAAACGGCCTCCTCCGCGAGCGACCCCGCAGCAACCACGTCAGACAGAAGCTCCTGGCGCGCCTCAATTCGGCTGATCGCGACACGCAGCTCCGCAAGCTCACGAATCAAGCGAGCAACGAATGTCTGGCGATTGCGCCCATCTTCCAAGGCTTCTTCAAGCCGCTTCAGTTCCATCGCGTAAGTGTTACGCACGATCGCTCCAATCAGCTTTGCCTACTTGCCCAGACCATCGCGCGATGCTTGGTAACAACAGAGTATCGTCCGCATGCGGCCAATCAAGCACAACACGGCGACAAGCTAGCCGAAACAACATTTTCGCTAAACGTCCCGCCCGAAAGTGACCGAGAAGACGCACAATAAACTAGGAGGGTCAAGGGGTTGGAACGATCACCCAATATCTGAACTTTGACTGCCCCTCTTCGCGTCATCATGGAGACGCGCATTTCACGAAGAGCCCAGACTTGGCGGCGTTCGCGGACTACCGAAACTGTCGCATGTCTTATTTCCGATACAGACAGATCGTTCGGGCGCCGTGGGCAGATAACCTTACCGGTATAGGGCCGCCAGCGGAGGCCAACTCGCGTCACGCGATACGATGGTGACGTCTTCGGCGCTGACGGGCCAGGCGATCGCAAGCTCGGGGTCACTCCACAGCAACCCGGCCTCGTGCGAGGGCGACCAGTCCGTGGAAACCTTGTAAAGTACTTCCGTATGATCCTCGATCGTGCAGAACCCGTGCGCAAACCCTGATGGCACGTAGACTTGGCGCATATTGTTAGCCGTAAGTTCGACCGAGACATGCTGGCCGAACGTCGCCGAGCCAGGGCGAATGTCGACGCAGACATCAAGGACAGCGCCGCGAACGACGCGCACCAGTTTGGCCTGGGCGAACGGCGACTTCTGGAAGTGCAGTCCGCGAATCGTACCTTTGCGGAGGGAAAGCGACTGGTTTTCCTGGACCCAGCCATGCGTGATGCCCGCAGCCTCCAGGTCGGCGCTCCGAAAAACAGGCGCAAAGAAGCCCCGATCGTCGGGAAACTTCCTCGCCGTTATGATCAACACACCGTCGATGGATGTCTGCTCGATATCCATCGTCACCCCACGCGCTCAAGGCCGAGGCGACCGCCCCCATGCCGCTTCTCGCGGAGCGGCCGCCACCACACCTCATGATCGAGATACCAGCGCACTGTCACGCGCAAGCCTTGCTCGAACGTGTGCTTCGGCGCCCAACCAAGCGCAGATTTTATCCGTGAAGCATCGATGGCGTAGCGCCGATCATGACCAGGCCGGTCAGCGACAAACTGTACGAGTTCGCGATGGGGCCTCACGACCGGCGCCATCTCGTCGAGCAGATCGCATATTCCCTCGACCACAGCGAGATTGGTACGCTCTGCGCCGCCGCCGACGGCGTAGGTTTGGCCCAGCTCCCCGGCCCCCAGGATGCGCAGCAGCGCGTCCACATGATCATCGACGTGCAACCAGTCGCGCACATTGCCACCGTCGCCATAGACCTCGACGGGTCGGCCTTCACGCGCATTCAGGATTACGGTCGGGATCAGCTTTTCGGGGAACTGGAAAGGTCCATAGTTGTTTGAACAGTTCGATATCATCACGGGCAAGCCGTAAGTATGGCCCCAGGCGCTGACCAGGTGGTCTGCCGCCGCCTTACTGGCCGAATAGGGCGACCGCGGATCGTAGGCAGTTTTTTCGTTGAACCAGCCTGCTTCTCCGAGAGATCCGAAAACCTCGTCAGTAGAGACATGCAGGAACCGAAAAGCGCCTTTTGAATCACCTGCCAATGTCTCCCAATGGGTCAGCGCCGCTTCGAGCAGTGCGTGCGTGCCAACAATGTTGGTTTGCACGAACACGCCCGACGACATGATCGAGCGATCGACATGGCTCTCGGCCGCAAGATGGATAACGGCGTCCGGCCTGAACTCCGCGAAGACTGTCGCCAGCAAGGACCTGTCGCAGATGTCGCCCTGCACGAAGCGGTAGCCATCGGACTCCCCAAGCCCGGCCAGTGAATCAAGGTTCGCCGCATAGGTGAGCTTGTCGAGATTTAGCAGGACACAGTCCGGCATCCGCGCGAGGCGGCGGCACACGGCGGAGCCGATGAACCCTGCCCCCCCTGTAACCAGAACACGCATTGTGGCCTCCGCTCCCCAACCCCTGACCAATCACACCCACAAGGTCAATCACCGCACATCATCGCAATGGATCGACCAGATCGAGCAGGTACTTGCCGTAGCCACTCTTCATCAGCGGCCGCGCAAGCTCGCTCAGCTGGCTTGCATCTATGAAGCCCTGGCGCCAGGCGATCTCTTCGGGCGACCCAACCTTCAGCCCCTGCCGCTTCTCGATTGCGGCGACATAGCTCGCCGCATCCAGCATGCTCTCGTGCGTGCCGCAGTCGAGCCACATATGGCCCCGGCCAAGCCGCTCCACTTTCAGTTCGCCAAGCTCAAGATAAGCCCGGTTGAGATCTGTGATCTCCAATTCGCCGCGCTGCGACGGCTTCACGGCGCGCGCCAGTTCGCAAACGCGGCTGTCGTAGAAGTAGAGCCCCGTCACCGACCAGCTGGACTTGGGTCGCTCCGGTTTTTCCTCGATGCTTGATGCGCGTCCATCGGCGTCGAAGGCAACGATGCCATAGCGCTGCGGGTTGCTGACTTGCGTGGCGAACACCGTCGCACCGCCCGCCTGACCGCGCGCCGCGCGCAGAAGGTCACCCAGACCCTCGCCGTGAAAAATGTTGTCTCCCAGCACCAGCGCGCAGCCTTCGCCGGCAATGAAACGCTCGCCGATGATAAAGGCCTGCGCCAGCCCATCTGGCTTGGGCTGCGTCGCGAAGGTGAACTTGACGCCCCATTGCGCCCCGTCGCCCAGCAGCCGCTCGAATGCCGGCGCATCTTCTGGCGTGGTGATGATCAGGATGTCACGAATGCCAGCCAGCATCAGCGTCGAGACCGGATAATATACCAGCGGTTTGTCATAGACCGGCAATAGCTGCTTTGATGTCGCAATGGTCAGCGGCCAAAGACGCGTGCCAGTGCCGCCCGCCAGTACGATGCCCTTGGTGATGCCGCTTGCCATCAACTGCCCACGCCCCACGCCCGACGATGAAACGCCCACGCCGTCGATACGACCGTGTCGATATCCGAATGCTTCGGCTTCCAGCCAAGCTCGCGCGACACATTCGTTGTATCGGCATAGAGCGCTACGGCGTCTCCCTGCCGGCGAGGCGAGACTTCCACGGGAACCGGGCGTCCTGTCGCTTTCTCGACTGCGTTCAGCACCTGCATGACGGTGCGCCCCTCTCCCCCACCGAGATTGAGCTGCAGGTTGGTGTTGGCCGCTGCGATCTTGTCAGCCGCAAGGATGTGCGCCGTCGCCAGATCCGTCACGTGCACATAGTCGCGTAGGCATGTTCCATCCGGCGTCGGATAGTCCGTGCCGAACAACTTCATGGGTCCGCCCAGCCCCATGGCTGCCTTCAGCGCGTTCGGGATCAGGTGCGTTTCGGGATCATGTTCTTCGCCGATCTCGCCATCCGGATCGGCGCCCGCAGCATTGAAATAGCGAAGCGCGGCGAAGTTCAGACCATGCGCGCGGCTGATGTCTTCCAGCACCTGCTCGCACATCAGCTTGGTGCGACCATAGACCGACACCGGCCGCTTCGGCAGGTCTTCGGTCAGCGGGAGTTTTTCTGGATTGCCATAGATCGCGCAGGTTGAAGAGAAAACGAGGTTACGCACCCCCTCCTCGAGCATCACCCGCACGAGGTTCAACGTCCCGGCGACATTGTTGTCGTAGAAATGCGCCGGGTCCCTCTCGCCCTCACCGACTTCGATCCGCGCGGCGAACTGCATCACCGCGCTCGGCTTATGCTCACGGATGGCCGCGCGAACAGCGTCGGCATTGCGAATATCGCCTTTCACCAGCGGTCCCCATTTCACCGCGTGCGCATGACCACAGCTGAGATCGTCAAACACCACAGGCTCGCGTCCAGCCATTCGCACGGCCTTGGCTGCATGCGAGCCGATATAACCCGCTCCGCCAACGATCAGAACGCGATCAATGCTCATGAATGCTCTGCTCCACCAGAAACGCGTGATGGCGCCAAATGGTTAGAGGCACATTTCGGGATTGCAGCGCATCGCGCAAGTCGCGCGATCAGCCCTGTTGCCGGAACTCTTCCGATTCGAGCAGGCTGCGCAGCATCTGCTTACGGTTCCCGGTGTCCTGGATGTAGGTCAGATTGTCCTTGGCGCCGCCCTCGTCAGGATCGCGGCCCAGCGCCACGCGATAGGCCGCGGCGAGATAGTCCTCGTCGCTGGAGCTCTGGTCCGTCTCGCCATCCTTCTGGTCCGCCAGCATCACGACAAAGGCTTGAGCAAGGTCCACCCCCGTGCCGCTGACATAGCCATTGTCTTTCAGCTTGTCGGTGATGTCCGGCGGGCAAGCGGCGCCGAATCCGTTCTTGCAGAAACGCTGGACGAGGTCGGGGCTCGCGACCAGATCCACGGTTTCGGAGATGTTGTGCGAGTAAGCTTCCAGCTTGTCGCCTGCGGCGACATCTGCCTCCGCGATCGCCTTCTTGGCGTCGCCGCAGCCAGCAAGTCCGAGGGCCAGGACGGACACAACTGCCAGGAGTCCAGACGTTCGCGTCATCTGCATGGCCGTATCCTTGGTTTGCAGCGCCTAGTGCTGGCTTTCCGGCGTGGTGACTTTAAGGCCGTCGAGATCGTCGCGGATCTTGATCTGGCAAGACAGGCGCGAATTGTCTTTCACGTTCTCTGCGAAATCGAGCATCGACTGCTCCATCGCCGACGGTTTGCCGACCTTGTCGGTGAACGCCGCGTCGACATAGACGTGGCAGGTCGCGCAGGCGCAGGCGCCGCCGCAATCCGCGTCGATCCCAGGCACGTTATGCTTGATGGCCGTCTCCATGACGGTCATGCCGTTCTTGCCTTCGACCGTGCGTTCGGTCCCGGACGAATCCACATAGGTGATCTTCGGCATGTTCTTCCTTGGCCCAGTCGATGGTTCAACTCGACGCGCGTGCGCCGATGTCTTTCATGGATATGGATTTATCGGCTAGTTCGGCGGGCGCAACCTTCGCTTTCGCCGCAACCAGCTTCTTTCCGACAATGAATTCCGGCGCTGAATTGACGGCATCGACCGCAATCAGGCGCCCTTCCTTTAGGTAAAATACGGCAAAAGCCCTGCTGGATGGGTCTCCCCTGACCACGCGCTGGTCGGCCCCGGTCCACAAACCAGCCGTCTGCAGCTTGAGATCGAACTGGTCCGACCAGAACCACGGCGCCTCCACCGGCGGCAGCGTCGTGCCCAGAATGGCGGCGGCGGCGAGTTTTCCGCCCTCGATCGCATTGTGGACAGATTCCAGCCTGCCCTCCCGACCGTAATGAACCAGCGGCCGCCATGCGATATCGCCCACGGCGAACACGTCCGGATGGCTGGTCCGCATAGCCTCATCCACGACAATGCCGTTGCCGCAGACCAGCCCGGCTTCCAGCGCAATCTCCATGTTGGGCAGCACCCCC
>CALRWU020000052.1:0-11456 GCA_943371945.1 Azorhizobium sp. AG788 | reverse complement strand
GGCCAGTTCTAGTCGATCTGCTTGAAGGTTTCGCCTATCCCCCATGCGATGAGCAATGGAGCCGCCAAGCACAGTCCTGCAACGATCAGGACATAGAGGCCTTGTCGATCAACGAGCTTCATGCCGCGCTATTCCACCGTCACCGACTTCGCGAGGTTGCGCGGCTGGTCGACATCCGTGCCTTTCTCGACGGCCACGTGATAGGCCAGCAGCTGCAGCGGCACGACCGTCACGATCGGCTGGATCACGCGTTCGCAGTCGGGCAGTTCGATCGTGCCCCAGGGCGCGCTGCCGGCCTGCTTGATGCCGGCCTTGTCGGACACCAGCAGAACCTTGCCGCGCCGCGCGGCGACCTCCTGTAGGTTGGAGAGCGACTTCTCCAGCAGGTGATCGTGCGGGGCCGCCATGATGACGGGCGTGCGCTCGTCAATGAGGGCGATAGGGCCGTGCTTCAGTTCGCCCGAGGCATAGCCTTCGGCGTGGATGTAGGAGATTTCCTTGAGCTTCAGCGCGCCTTCGAGCGCGATGGGATAGTGCGGGCCACGGCCGAGATAGAGCACGTCGCGCGCCTTCGCGATTTCAGGCGCCAGGGTGATGATCTGCTGTTCTGTCTTGAGCGCTTCGGCGATCAGACGCGGCAGTTCGATCATCGCGCTGACGATTTCCTTTTCGCGCTCGCGTGTGATGAAGTTGCGCTGACGACCGGCTGCAACAGCTGTCGCCAGAAGCGCGCAGAGCTGTGCGGTGAACGCCTTGGTGGAGGCAACGCCGATTTCGACGCCAGCTAGTGTCGGCAGGATCGCGTCGCACTCGCGCGCAATGGACGAGGTCGGCACGTTGACGACCGCAGCCGTCATCACGCCCTTGGACTTCGCATATTCCATCGCCGCCTTGGTGTCGGCCGTCTCGCCCGACTGGGTGACGACGATGGCGAGCGTGCGGGCCCCCAGCACCGGTTCGCGATAGCGGAATTCCGAGGCGACATCGACATCGGTGACGACGCCAGCCAGCTGCTCGAACCAGTATTTCGCGACGAAGCCCGCATAGTAGGCCGTACCGCAGGCGACGATTTGGATGCGGTCGAACTGTGTGAAGTCGAGCGCCTTCTTGCCCTCGCGCGTCGGAAGGACGGCCTTCAGCTCGTAGGCGTCGATATAGCCGGAGACGGTGCGGCCCACGAAGTCGGGCTGCTCGTAGATTTCCTTCTGCATGAAGTGGCGGTAATTGCCCTTCTCGGCGGCGGCGCCTGCGGCCGGCACGTGAATCTCGGCGCGCGCGACCGGCTTGCCTGCGCCATCGAAGATTTCGAACGAGGTGCGGGTGAGGGCGCACCAGTCGCCTTCTTCCAGATAGATCACCCGCTGCGTGAACGGTCCGACGGCGAGGGCGTCGGAGCCGAGGAACATTTCCTTTTCGCCGACGCCGATCACCAGCGGCGAGCCGCGTCGGCCGCCGAGGATGAGGTTGTCCTCGCCCTCGATGATCGCCGCGATGGCGA
Organism: Azorhizobium sp. AG788; assembly: GCA_943371945.1. Taxonomy (GTDB): domain Bacteria; phylum Pseudomonadota; class Alphaproteobacteria; order Caulobacterales; family Hyphomonadaceae; genus UBA7672. The sequence continues at coordinate 9,958 of CALRWU020000052.1, read as the reverse complement.
ACGCGCCGCGCAGTTGGTCGAGCGCCGCCTTGAACGCGTCCTTCGGTTTCATGCCTTTGCCCAGCGCTTCATCGATCAGGTGGGCGATGGTTTCCGAATCCGTTTCGGTCTCGAACTTGCGGCCGCGCGCCTCCATTGCCTCGCGCAGCTCGCGGAAGTTCTCGATGATGCCGTTGTGGACGATGGCGACGCGGCCCGAGGCGTGCGGGTGGGCGTTGGTCTCGTTGGGCTGGCCATGCGTCGCCCAGCGCGTGTGGCCGATGCCGACGCCTGCTTTCAGGGGCAGTTCGCGGACCTTTGCGTCGAGATTCGACAGCTTGCCCGGCGCCCGCAGCCGCTTGAGCTTGCCGCCTTCCAGCAGGGCGATCCCGGCCGAATCATAGCCGCGGTATTCCAGACGCTTCAGCGCCTCCACCAGGCGAGGGGCCGCCGGTTGGTCGCTGAGGATTCCGATAATGCCGCACATGTGGCCAAACTCTCCGAACGCATCAAAGGTGGTGATCTAAGGGGTCGCGGCGCTTAAGGTATTGCAAAACATGGCGCGGGTCCGTCATGAAATTCACGGTTTCACATCGGGTTGTGGTGTTTCTAACGGCGCCATGCGCTTCATCCGCCCGCTTCGGGCGTTTCGGGGCGTGTTTGAGTGAGGGTCTATGACGAGCCGCAAGATTTTCGGGACTGACGGCATTCGCGGTACGGCCAACGCATGGCCGGTGACGCCGGAGATGGCGATGCGGCTCGGCATGGCCGCCGCGACCTATTTCCGCAAGTCAGACCCGCGCCGGCACCTTGTGGTGATCGGTAAAGATACGCGCCTGTCTGGTTACATGCTGGAGCCCGCGCTGACGACCGGCTTCACCGCCATGGGGATGGACGTGCGCCTGTTCGGCCCGCTGCCGACGCCGGGCGTCGCCATGCTGACGCGCAGCTTGCGCGCCGATCTCGGCGTGATGATCTCGGCCTCGCACAATTCCTACCAGGACAATGGCATCAAGCTGTTCGGGCCGGATGGCTACAAGCTGTCCGATGAAGCCGAACTCGCCATCGAATGCCTGATGAACCGGTCGCTGGACGACAACCTTGCCGCTTCACCCGACCTTGGCAGGGCAGAACGCGTGGACGATGCGCAGTCGCGCTATATCGAGATCGTGAAGTCGACCTTCCCGCGCAAGCTGCGCCTCACGGGACTGCGCGTCGTGATCGATTGCGCCAACGGCGCCGCCTACAAGGTCGCCCCCAAGGCGCTGTACGAACTCGGCGCAGAAATCTTCCCGATCGGCGACGAGCCAAACGGCTTCAACATCAACCGCGAGATCGGCTCGACCGACACGCGCGCCATGGTGGATGCGGTCCACAAATACCGCGCCGATATCGGCATCGCGCTCGATGGCGATGCGGACCGCGTCGTGATGTGTGACGAGCACGGCAAGATCATCGACGGCGACCAGCTGCTCGGTATGATCGCGACCTCGTGGAAAAGCCAGGGCAGGCTGTCGAAGAAGGCGGTCGTTGCGACCGTCATGTCGAACCTCGGTCTCGAGATGCACTTGAAGGGCCTCGGCATCGCGCTGGAACGCACGCAGGTGGGCGATCGCTATGTCGTCTCGCGCATGCTGGAGAAGGGCATCAATATCGGCGGCGAACAGTCCGGCCATGTCGTGATGTCGGACTTCTCCACCACGGGCGATGGCCTGCTGGCGGCTCTGCAGGTGCTGGCCGTGATGCAGGAGACCGGTAAGAAGCTGTCGGAGATCGCGCATGTGTTCGATCCGGCGCCGCAGAAGCTGGTCAACCGCAAATACACCGGCGCGGATCCGCTCAGCCGCAAGCATGTGCAGGACGCCATCGCCTCGGCGGAGAAGATGCTCGGTTCGCGCGGCCGTCTTTTGGTGCGCAAGTCGGGCACCGAGCCGCTGATCCGCGTCATGGCGCAGGCCGAGAACGACGATCTGGTGCGGGAAGCCGTCGACGGCGTGCTGGCGGCGCTCGACCGGGAGTAGGGCTCTACCCCTTCCGGGGCCCGCGTCATTGTGTTTCTGGAATCATTCCAGCTTCCCTCTGGCGCTGATCGGCCAATGGCGCCATATGGCCCCCAAGCACAGGAGCTCCCCATGGCCGACGGTCTGGACCTCACCCCCAACCGCATCGTTGAAGTTCCCGCGCCGCGCGGAACCGTCCGCATCGGTCAGTCGTTGCCGGTCGCCTTCATCGCCGGTCCCTGCCAGCTGGAAAGCCGCGCCCACGGCCTCGAAATGTCGGCCCGCCTGCGCGAGATCGCGGACAGGCTCGGCTGCCACATGATCTACAAGACCTCGTTCGACAAGGCGAACCGCTCCTCGATCAACACGGCCCGCGGTCTCGGCTTGTCGGCCTCGCTCGATATCTTCAACGAGATCCGCGAGACCTCGGGACTTCCGGTCATCACCGACGTGCACCTGCCGGACCAGTGCGCCGAAGTCGCGCAAGCCGTCGACGTGCTGCAGATTCCGGCCTTCCTCTCGCGCCAGACCGATCTTCTCGTTGCGGCGGCCCAGACCGGCAAGCCGATCAACGTCAAGAAGGGCCAGTTCCTCGCGCCGTGGGACATGAAGAACGTCGTCAACAAGCTGGTCGCGTCCGGCTGCCGTGACGTGCTCGTGTGCGAGCGCGGCGTCAGCTTCGGCTACAACACGCTCGTCTCCGACATGCGCGCAATTCCCGAACTCGCCGCCACCGGCGCGCCGGTCGTGTTCGACGCGACGCACTCCGTGCAGCAACCTGGCGGGCAGGGCACAACGTCCGGCGGCCAGCGCCAGTTCGTGCCGGTCCTTGCGCGCGCCGCCGCCGCCGTCGGCGTCGCGGCGGTCTTTATCGAAACGCACGAGAACCCGGATATCGCACCCAGCGATGGCCCCAACATGGTTCCGCTCCACCAGCTCGAAGAGCTGATGAGCCAGATCATGGCCTTCGACAAACTGGCGAAGAGCTACAACTAATCCACATCACCGCTTCGCTGTGCGGCAAAAAAGAAGCGCCACCGGGTGGCATCCCGGCGGCGCAAAGCCAAATCGTTCTTAGGGGTTGATCAGAACGATTTGCGGATCGTCGCGAACACCTGGCGGGGCGAGCCCACCATCAGCGTCTGGTTGTCGGAAGACGTGTTGAACCCGTTGGTTCCGATCGTGGAGACGTGTTCCTCGTCGAGCAGGTTGGTGACGTTGAGCTGCAGCTCCGTGTCATCCAGCATGCCACCGGTGAGGCGATAGCCCGCCGTCAGATCGACGAGCGTGTAACCGTCGACTTCCGCGTTGTTCACGTAGCTGAAGTAGCGCGAGCCCGTGTAGGCAACCGACAGCTTGCCGTAGAGCGCGCCGTTGTCGTAGCCAAGATCCGCCTTGAGCAGGTGCTCCGGCGCGTTCACAACCGTCTTGCCGCCGGTGAGGATCGGCGTGGCCAGCGTGGCGTCGGTGACGTTGTTGTCGTACTTGGAGTCGTTGTAGGCGTAGGAGCCGAACAGCGTCCATTCGTCGGATAGGTCATACGAGCCAGCAAGCTCAAGACCCTGGGTCGTGACGCTGCCGACGTTCTTGATCACCGACGGACTGCCGACAATGCCGGGACCCGAAGACAGGCCCAGCAGGCGATCGTCGAACTTGACGTAGTAAGCGGCCGCAACACCCTGGAACGGACCATTGCGATAGCGATAGCCGATCTCGGTCGTCTTCGAGCTTTCCGGATCGGTGTTGGCCTTGATGAAGTCAAAGCCCGACTGCGTCTGGCTGGCGGCCGGCGCTAGCGTGTGCGCGCGCATGTTCTCGGTGTAACCGCCGAACACTTCACCGTCGCCGAGACGGTAGGTGAAACCGACCTGCGGCAAGAAGTTGTCTTCAGACGTGATGGTGCCATCGAGATCGTTGTTCGCGCCCGCCGTCGGAACGGCGAAGCCGTTGATGAGCGTGTCCACGGTCATGTCGACCGTCACCGACTTGAAGCCGCCAGACAGGGTCAGGTCGTCCGTAACGTCCCAGGTGTCCTGAATGAAGAACATCATGGTTTCGAAGTCGTAGGTGTACGACCACTGCGTCGCGAACGGGTTGCGCATGAATTCCAGCGTCGGCCGCGGCGTTGTGCGCGTGTTGGCGTAGAAGCGGCGATCCTGGTTGAAATCGTTGTACTCGTACCAGAAGCCGCCTTCGATGTTGTGAGCGCCCAGCGTCCACTTGGCGGACCCCAGCACGCCATTGCGGTTCATGTCGTACTCGGTGGTGCGCACCGAGATCGGCGAGACCGTCGGGCCGCCCTGACCGAACGAGAACGGGCTGACATACGGCGTGAACCAGATGCCCTGACCTTCGTTGGAGTGGATGTAGCCGGTCAGCGACGCGCTGAGGTCGGCTGTCAGGTCGACGCTGTAGGTGAGGCGCGCGAGGTTGTCGTCGCGCAGGCCGGAGGCGTCATAGTAAGCGTCGTCGACTGTCTGGATCGGCGTCGGGTAGACCGTGCCGGCCGCGGCGTTCGTAACCGGCGCGCCGGTATCGCCACGGTTGTTGGCGATGTCGGCCACCTGCTGGGCCAGCGCCCAGTTCGGTGCGGAGTTGTCCCAGTCATAGCCAAGACGCGAGATCATGCCGAGCGACAGATCCTGATAGTCCGTCTCGCGACGCTTCGACCAGTTGTAGAAGCCGGACAGCACGCCCGGGCCGATCGGTTGTTCGAAGCTCAGGTTGGCCTGCTCGGTCTCCTGCGGGCCTTCGCCTTTCCACTTGTCCTGCGTGTGATTGACGTACGAGATCGAGGCCTTGCCGCCGGTCGGCAGGATGCCTGTTTCAAGCCGCGCATAGCCGCGGAACATGTTCTCGGACCCGGCCGTCAGCGCGATCTGGCCGCCAAAGTCATCGTCCGGCGCGCGGCTGGTGAAGGTGAGTGCGCCGCCGAGGTTTGATGTCGAAGCGGTCGAGAGCGAGGCTGCGCCCTGCGCCAGTTCCACCTTGGCAAGGTTTTCCGAGATGATGGCGCGCGAGATGTGCAGGCCGTTATAGTTGCCGTAGCTCATGTCGCCGAGCGGCACGCCATCGAGCGTGTAGCCGAGCTGGTCCTTCTGGAAGCCGCGGATGTTGATGTTCACCGCCCACTCATAGGCGCCGAACGGGTCGGCCGCCGTGTAGTTCACGCCCGGCAGGCTCTCGATCAGCTTGATCGCGCTCGTGCCGGCCGCTTCCAGCGACAGGTCTTCGGCGGTCAGCGTCTGCACCTGGCGGGTCTCGCCCTCGCCGAGAATGACGACAACATCGCCCGCTGTGTCTTCAGTCGAAGGTCCGGTCTGCGCCCATGCGTGGCCGGCGGTCAGCGACGCAATCGCGGCGCCCATCAAAAGCTTGATCTTCACGAAACACCCCTTGGCTTCTTGGCTGGCCCATGGCGGGCTTGCGCGGCGGGGGTAGGGGCGTTGCGTGACAGTGCGGCCTCAACCGCGTGACGGATCGGCGTCAGTCCGGCAAAAGTTCCATGACGAGGATTGAGGGCCACACGCGCCCCGAACCGCCGAATTCACTTGTTGGAAACCCCTTGACCCCCTATTTTGGCAATTGGCGGTAAGCTGCAGCGTTCGAACGGCACAACATTCCGTCGACCGTACATTTCTGTTCGGGAGCTGGCTCTGGCGGGGACCGTGGTCCTCATCATCTGGCGCCCACCTAGCTTGCTGGGTCGAACGGGAATGATAAAGCTCGTACGGCGCACGTGGCCCCGCCAACCTATCCCTCTTATTGTCGCTCATGCCGTGCGGCGCGGGCCCAGCCGGAGCACGCACGCTGACCGACTCCGCCGAGATCACTGAACAGAAGGCCATCCTGCGCGGCCACATGGCGGAGACCCGCTCGGAGGCCGCCGCGCGCGATCCGGATGCGGCCGAGCGTCTTGCTGCCCGCTTCCCCATGAAACTGTTCGACCGTTATGGCCCCGTCGTCGCCGGAACCATCGCCATCGGCGACGAGCTGGATGCATCGCCCTTGCTGTCGCGCCTCGCGGGCAAGGGCGCGCGCATCGTCCTGCCGCGCGTGGAACCCGACGGCCAGATGACGTTCCGGGACGCAACCCGCGCCACGCTGGAGAAGGGACCGTTCGGCCTCACCCAGCCATCTGCAACCGCAGAAATCGTGCGACCCAATCTTGTCCTGGCGCCGCTGCTGGCGTTCGACCTGCGCGGCCGACGTCTGGGCTATGGCAAGGGCTACTATGACCGCGCCATTACCCAGCTCCGCGCCACGGGCCGCGTCTTCTATCTCGGCCTCGCTTACGCGCAGCAGCAGGTCGATGCGGTGCCGGTCGAGCGCCACGATCTCCTGCTCGACTGGGTCGAGACCCCGCTCAATTCGATTCCGCTTTTCCTCGGGCAGGCCGTCTCGCGCTGAGTGACTGCGTGAGGCGCAAGCCTTCGACGCTCAACCCGCTGCGCGTCGCGCGCCGAGCAGCATCACCTTCACATCGCCCTTCGCAGCGGCGCTGATGACAAGCAGGTAGATGGTCAGGAACATCATGCCGCCGAAGACGGCGACCAGGCCAAGCAATAGTCCCAGTGGCGAGAAGTGGTGACGCCAGGCCGTCCACAGTCCCGACAGGATCAGGAAGCCCATGAAGTCGGTGTTGAACTGGCCCGGCCATGTCATCGCAGCCATGTCGCCGAAGAACACCGGGATCAGGTTCCAGCCATGGTTCGCAATGACGACGCCGGTGTAGGCGGTCAACGCCAGCAGCATCAGCACCAGCAGTATCCGGAAGCCCATCATCGCTGAAACTCTCGTCGCTTGCCCTGCATTGTTTGCAGGCGTCCTCAGTGCGCCAGACGCAGGCTCGAAACAATTACCTGATGGGTAAACGGCCCAGCGACCAGCTAGACAAAAGCTAGTCGCCGTCACGCCGATAGGCGCCCGGTTGCTGTAGCCTGCGGACGCGGCGCATGGCGCGGCGGACAGCGAGGCCCATGCGGTTGGTCGGTCGGCTGCGGCGCGGCTGGGCGAGGCGGCGGACCTCTGTCGTGCCACGCGCGGCAAGCAGTTCGGCGCGACGCACGATGTCGGGTTGCGCGAGATCGTCCGGCGTCGCCATCAGGCGCCACGAGACCGAACCCCGGCGCGCCACGCCGGATATCTGCCGCGCGATCAGCGGCGCGAACAGCAGGACGCATCCCATCGGCAGGTTCTGCAGCAGGAAGCTCGGCGACACGGCGAAGGACGCCACCAGCAGGATCATGCCGAAGATCATATGCTGCTGGTAATGGCGCACCAGGTCGCTCCACGAGAACCCGTTACGGTCGCGCACCTGCGGGCGCCAGCCGCCATCGACCCCCATCAGCGTTGAGAGGATCGAGCCGGCATGGTTCACCATGATGATCGGCGCTGTCAGGGCGGTCATGCCGAGGTCGCAGGCGACCGCCACGAGGAAGCGCGGGGAACGGTCCCAGCCCGGCAGTTTTCCAGCGGCCCAGAGAATGATCGCCAGCCATTTCGGCGATGTCAGCAACACTGCCGAGATCAGTAGAAGGCGAAGCCCTGCAGTCGGATCAGGCGGCACGGCCGCCAGCATCTCGGTGTCGAAGAATTTGGCGTTGCAGGCGATCAGCACGCCCATCACCGCAAGGCTCAGCCACAGCAGGCCCGAAACATAGCTCATCAGGCCAGCAAAGATGTGCACCTTGGAGAGCCAGTCAAAGCCGCGTGTGAACAGGATCTGCACCTGCTGGATATTGCCCTGGCACCAGCGACGGTCGCGCGCTGCGAGGTCAACGATGGTCGGCGGCGCTTCTTCGTAACTGCCGACGATGTCGCCGGCGATTTCCACGCGCCATCCCGCGCGGCGGAGCAGGGCGGCCTCGACAAAGTCGTGGCTCAGGATCTTGCCGCCGAGCGGTTCCTTGCCCGGCAGGTCCGGCAGGGCCGCGTGCTTGGCGAAAGGCGCAAGACGGATGATCGCGTTGTGGCCCCAGAAATTGCCTGCGCCGCCCGACCACCAAGTCAGGCCCGCGCCGAACAGGCCGCCATGGACGCGCAGCGCCAGCTGCTGCGCGCGCGCCGAATAGGTCCGCGCGCCAACGATGGCGAAAAGCGTCTGGATCAGCGCCGTGCGCGGCCTCGCATCCATGCGCCGCACCAGCTCGAGCATCGCTTCCGGTGACAGCAGGCTGTCAGCGTCGAGCTCCAGCATGTAGTCGTACCGGCCGCCCCAGCGCTGGACGAAATCGTTGATGTTGCCCTGCTTCTTCTGGGTGTTTTCGCGGCGGCGGCGATACCAGAACGGCTCGCCAGCGCGGCGGCCCATCAGGTCCTGCATGGCCTTTTCCTCGATCTCGACGAGGGCGGGGTCCATGGTGTCGCTTATGAAAAAGACCTCGAAGCCTTTTTCGGCGCCGAGGTCTTTCAACGAGTCCCACATCGCTTCTGCAGCAGCGATCACCTTGGAGGGCTTCTCCTGGTAGATCGCAATGATGATGGCGGTGCGGCTGCCCTTTACCGGAAGTTCCTTCGACGGCGCTGGCGGCTTTGCGGAGGTCAGAAGGATCAGGGCGCCAGCAAAGCAGGTGAGGGCGGCAACCGAAAGGTAGAAGAAGTTGGCGGTAAAGATCCCGACGGCGGTCCATTCAAATCCGTTGACGCCGCCAGCCGCAAAACTGCCCAGCATGGCCTGACCGGCAAACAGCGTTGCGATCACGGCGCCGGCCACGAGAATCAGGAAACGCCACTTACCGTCGGTCTCGTACTCGGGTCTGCTGCGACGGGTGAGCAGGGGTTGCGCCGGCATGTCGAGGCGCTGCTCGGGCGGACGGCGCGCAAAGCCAGTGTCTGCCGCGACATACCCCGTGCGGGCTGAGCCGGCCTGGGCAACGTCCTGAGTATCTGGATGGCCAACGCCTACGGGCGTCCGCCCCTCGATCTTGAATGACTGCACGCGCAGCACCCCTTGAGACTTACATGCGGTAGACCGGCGTGCCGATCCGGTCGTCCTGCTCCCCCGCAGTCAGGCGCTGGCTTCCTTTTGGAAGTCCAGCCTGCCCCGGCGCAGCCTATAGCATGCAGACCGCCCCTTGGGGCTATACCCCTGCCACTGAAAGCAGAAAAGCGCATACAATTAATTGGTTGACTCTTGCCGTACCCGCGAATGGTCGGGGCTGTTACAATTAAGTCATTGATTTCGTTCGGGCAGTGCAAACCAGCGTTTGTGCGATGGTTTACATAGGTGGGTCGTCGCGCCGGTCCATCAGCAGCCGTTCGATGAAAAACTCCATCATACGTGTCAGGTCGACCGAGGTGTGGCCACGGTCGGGTCCAACCTGAAGCTCGAAGCTTTTCCCCGCCGATTGCAGGGCTTTTATCAGCTGCAGCGCATTGTTGGGGTGAACATTGTCGTCCGAGGTGCCGTAGTAGATCAGCAGAGGCCCGCTCAGCTGGTTGGCGTAGGTCAGCACCGCGGCGCGGTCATAGGCGGCGGGACTTGTCTCGGGCAGCCCAAGATAACGCTCCGAATAGGCCGTGTCGTAGAGCCGATAATCCGTCACCGGAGAATTCGCGACCGCCGCCTGCACGACGTCGGGATGACGCATCAGCATCAACGCCGCGACTGTTCCGCCATAGGAGGTGCCGTAGATGCCAACCTTGTTGCGATCGACATAAGGCCGCGCCCAGGTCGCGCGAATGCCGGCGGCGATGTCGTCGATCTCCGCGATCCCGAGCTGCTGATAGGTCTGGTCGAGCACGCGCCGCCCCTGTCCGGCATTGGTGCGCGCATCGACCTTCAGTACGAGGAAGCCGAGTTCGCCCACCGGCGCCGGCATCGCGAAATTCTCCGACAGCCCGTTCGAGCCCGGCCCGCCATAGACGCTGACCAGCATCGGATAGGTCTTCGCCGCATCGAAGTTTGAGGGGAACTGCATCTGCGCGTGCAGGCGTGTCTTGCCGTCGGCGGAGGTGAAGGTGAAGTCCTCGGCCTT
>CALRWU020000051.1:0-11697 GCA_943371945.1 Azorhizobium sp. AG788 | reverse complement strand
TTTTCATCTGTCCTGATCGCCAACCGCGGCGAAATCTCCCGTCGGATCATGCGCACCGCCCGGAGGCTCGGGATACGGACGGTCGCGGTCTTCTCTGACGCCGATGTCGACGCCGCCTTCGTCCGCGAAGCCGACGACGCCGTGCATATCGGCCCTGCGCCCTCGGCCGAGAGCTATCTCAAGGGCGACCGCATCATCGAGGCGGCGCTGGAAACCGGTGCCGAGGCGATCCACCCCGGCTATGGCTTCCTTTCAGAGAACGCGGCCTTCGCCGAAGCCGTCATCAAGGCCGGTCTGATCTGGATCGGTCCGCCGCCGGAAGCCATTCGCGCCATGGGCCTCAAGGACGCAGCAAAAGCGCTGATGGAAAAACACGGCGTGCCCGTGACGCCCGGCTATCACGGCGAAGACCAGAGCCTGAAGACGCTGAAGGCGGCCGCCAAGAAGATCGGCTATCCCGTGCTCATCAAGGCCATCGCTGGCGGCGGCGGGCGCGGCATGCGCAAGGTCGACGACGACAAGGACTTCGAGACGCAACTGGCCAGCGCCCAACGCGAAGCCAAGGGCAGCTTCGGCGATGATCGGGTCCTGATCGAGAAGTTCGTCGAGAACCCGCGCCACATCGAAGTGCAGGTCTTCGGCGACAGCCATGGCAACTACGTCCACCTGTTCGAACGCGACTGCTCATTGCAACGCCGCCGCCAGAAAGTGATTGAGGAAGCGCCAGCGCCTGGCATGACGGCCGAGGTCCGCAAGGCGATGACGGATGCCGCCGTCATGGCCGCCAAGGCTGTCGGCTATCGCAATGCCGGCACGATCGAGTTCATCGTCGATGGCTCCGGCGCGCTGCGTCCCGACGGTTTCTGGTTCATGGAAATGAACACGCGCCTGCAGGTCGAGCATCCCGTTTCGGAGATGATCACGGGCTTCGATTTCGTCGAACTGCAGTTCCGCGTCGCCAGCGGCGAGAAGCTTCCCGACCAGTCAGAAATCACCATCACCGGCCACGCGGTCGAAGCGCGCCTCTGCGCGGAAGATCCCGCACGCGGCTTCCTCCCCAGCTCCGGCCATCTCGAAATTTTCGACCTCTCCGCCTTCGCAGACGAGCCCACCGGCGGCGTCACGCTGCGCCTCGACAGCGCGGTGGAAGAGGGCGACACGATCCCCGCTACCTATGACAGCATGATCGCCAAGGCGATCGCTCACGGGCCCACGCGTGACGATGCGCTCGATGCGCTGAGCGAAGCGCTGCGAGAAGCCGAAGTCTGGCCCGTCACCACCAATGCCGCCATGCTCGCCAACCTGCTCGACAACGACGACTTCCGCGATGGCGTCGCCACTACGGCGCTTGTCGAAGCCAATATCGAGGAACTGACGCAACCGGACGATGGCGAGCAGGCCGACCGTCTCGCGCTCGCCGCTGTCGGCATGCGTGGGCTGTCTGAGGATGTCTCCGCCGATCCGTGGAGCGTCGGTGACGGCTTCCGCATCAATGGCGCAGCCCGAACCAGCTACAGCTTCGACATTGGCGGAGAGACGCACACCGTGCGGCTCGAAACCAACGCCGATGGCGACGAGTTTGTCGTGCTCGATGGCGAGACGCTCGAAATCCAGATCGATACCATGCGCCTTGCCGATGGCGTGCTCGTCCACGGCGCGCTCGAAGGCATCGACGTGTTCGGCGTCGTGCGTGAGACGACGGACGGCCCCGTGCTGTTCCACCGCGGCCGCGCCATCGCGCTGCGCCGTCCAGAATTCGGCAGCGAACTCGAAGGCCTTGCTGCGGGCGATGACATTCGTGCGCCCATGCCGGGCAAGGTGCTCGATGTGAAAGCTGCGGTCGGACAGGACGTGAAGAAGGGCGACCCGATGGTCGTCCTCGAAGCCATGAAGATGGAGCACACGCTCGCCGCCCCGCGCGATGGCAAGGTGATCGAGGTGGCAGCGATTGCTGGATCGCAAACCTCGGAGGGAACAGTCCTCGTCCGGTTCGAGCCAGTCCCGGAGTAGCGGGCGGAAATCACAGGTTGGGCCGGGATGGCAATCTTCACATTCGACAACAGGCTGCCGAAGACTGTTACGGTCGCTGTCGAGCCGTGGGCACAGGTGGTTCAGCTTGATCCCCAATCCAGGATCTCGATTGATTATGACGAACCGGCGGAGTTCGACGTCACACTTGAAGAGGATGGGTCGGTCGTGATTGGCGTCTCCACAAGCCGCCTTCGCATTACCGCTCCGGGGTTTGACAAAACGTTCGGCTGAGTCGATTCGCTTCGAACCCATCCCGGAATAATCCACGCCCCGGCCACAGCCCCGCCGCGCCTGATTCCGACTTCGTTCACCTTGGCCGGTGCAAACTCCCCGTCAGCAGTCCCGGAACCGAATTCATCTACGCAGGCCCAATCCAGCCACATTCCGTAGCGACCTATGGCTGGACAGGACCTCCCCGGGGATCACGACGGATAGCGCGCCATGCCCGCAGCCCTGCTTTTCGCCATTACCTGGGCAGGTCTCGCCCCGGATCAGGCGCTTGAACGCGCGCTCGACGCTGTCGAGCCGCCCCCGGCCATGCGCGCGGCCTTCCAGGCCACGCTGACCAGCGGCAACGCCGTCCGCCGCATCGAATTCGACCCCTATGCCGAACCGGGCAAGCGCTTCAAGGTGACTTACACTTACGGCTCGAATGACGAGCTCGACGCCGTCGTGAATGGCTGGCGCGATGAAAAGCAGGCCGACGCTCGCCTGTTCGCCGACGATCTCCGCCTCAGCCTCGCCGAGGCCCGCATCGCCGGAGCGCCCGAATCGATGGCGGTCAGCTTCCGCCACAAGATGTCGCTCAATGATGGACCGCTCGACGCCGAATTCTCGACCGGCATGAGGGGCACCATGCAGCTCGACCAGAAATCCGGCTACGTCTCCCGCATCGACTATGCGCTGGAACGCCCTGTCACGCTGGATGACGGCACCGAGGTCAAGGAATACCGACAGTCCTACCAGTTCGGCTATTCCGAGCGCTGGGGCGTCAGCTATGTGATGGGCTACGAACTCACCGCGCGTGGCGGCCGCTGGGGCCTGTCGGAAGAGCGCAGCGTCAAGGTGGAACTCACCGACATCGCCTTCGGGCTGGCCGGAAGCGGACAACAGGTCCTCGCCTCCAAACCTGCGTCATACGCGCCCGGTCTGACGGCGACCTTGCGCTAGGCGGTTGCCCTGAACGGGACTCCTGTTTAGCTCGCCGTCATGGCGCTTCACATGATCAAGCTCTGCGTCGGCGCGGACAGCGTCGAGGACCTGTCGGACTGGCAGGGCAAGCTCATTGCGGGGCTGATCAAGAAGAACAAGCCGCCCATCCCGTATCATGACACGCGCATGTCCCCGAAGCGCGCCGAGGAAATGCTGGCAGGCGGATCGCTCTACTGGGTGATCAAGAATTTCATCATCGTGCGCCAGCGCCTCGTCGGATTCGAACAGGTGAAGGACAAGGAGGGCAAGGCGATGTGCCGCGTCCAGCTCGACCCCGAACTGATCCGCACCAAGCCGCGCAAGAAACGTCCGTTCCAGGGCTGGCGCTATCTCGAACCGGGCGACGCGCCATCGGACCTCGACGGCAAGGGCCCTGCGCTGTCGGCCGATCTGGAAGCGGCGTTGAAAGAGGCGTTGGCCTGGTGATCCAGCGCTCGTCCTTCGACGGACGCTCCCTCCGGTCGCGGCTCAGGATGAGCGCTCAGGGACAGCTGTTGAAGTAGCGCTCATGCTGAGCAGGTCGCGGAGCGACCGTCCGTCGAAGCACGAGCGCTGGCTTAATGACCCCAAAGCAATTGCTTGACGATCCGCCCCCAAACACGAAACCTGACGCCGGGTGTGCGCCAGTCAGGCGTGGGAGGCTTACATGAAATACCTGCTGAAAACGGCTGCTGCGATCGCAATGCTGGCGACGCTCGCCGCGTGCTCGCCCGCCAAGACCGAAGCGCCCGCACCCGCGCCGGTTGAAGCACCAGCCGCGCCCATTCCCTACGGCGCCAACGCCGCTGCGAGCGGCACGTTCACCCACGATGGCGTGACGTTCTACTACGAGACCTACGGCGAGGGCGAACCGCTGCTGATGGTCCACGGCAACGGCGCGAGCATCGGCAGCCTCGGCAAGCAGATCGAGCACTTCAAATCGAAGTACAAAGTCATCGCCATGGACAGCCGCGAGCAGGGCATGTCAGGCGGCAACGACAAGCCGATCACCTATGAAATCATGACCGACGATCTCGCCGCCCTCATGGATCACCTGAAAACCGGCCCCGTCGATGTGATCGGCTGGAGCGATGGCGGCATCGAGGCGCTGATGCTCGGCATCCGTCATCCGGACAAGGTGAAGAAGCTGGTCGCGATGGCGGCGAACCTCAACCCCACGCTGGAAGCGATCTATCCGGAAACCGACGGCATGGTGAAGCAGATCGCCGGATCGCTGACGCCGGACGTGCTGGCCACGTCCGCAGGCAAGACGCAGGCGAAGCTGGTTGACCTGATGGCCAACCAACCGAACATTCCTCTCAAGGCGCTGGCCGCGATCACCGCGCCGACGCTCGTGATTTCCGGCGACCAGGATCTCATCCGCCTCGAGCATACGGTTGCGATGTTCAACGCGCTGCCGAATGCCGAACTCGCCGTCTTCCCGAACAGCACCCACGCGCTCCCGATCGACGATCCTGAAGCCTTCAACGCCACGGTCGAACGCTTCCTCGCCACGCCCTTCAAGAAGAAGGATCGGGTAGGTGACATGGCGGCATCGTTCGAGAAACTGATGGCGGGCGCGCAGTGATCAAGTAGGCCTCACTGCGGCAGCCTACCTCCGCACGAACCCCATATTGTCGATCAGTCGCGTCTTGCCGAGCCGCGCCGCGACCAGCAGGCGGCCGCTCGCACCTGCGGGACATGCCTCTGCGCCAAACGGCGCCAGCGTGTCGGCGCGGCGTGCTTCGACATAGTCGACCTGCGTGAAGCCCGCCGCGAGGATTTCCACCTTGGCCGCATCGGTTGCTGCGCGAATGCCCGCGCCGCTTTCGAGCAGCACCGCAGTTTCACGCATGACGCGCGCGAGGCCGGGGGCGCGGGCCCGCGCTTCCTTGTCGAGGTAGGCATTGCGCGATGATATGGCGAGACCGTCGGCCTCCCGCGTCGTCGGCCCGCCGCTGAACATCCCGGTCGAGATCGAAGCGGACGTCTCGATCCGGGTGTGACAACGGACTAGCGGCAGCAGTGCCATACCCCCTATTGCGCCGTCCTGCGAGAAACGACTTCGAATGAGGGAGGCAGCGAGCAGTTTTCTGACGCCGGCCAGCGAATAAGTGCATCTGGCTCTATCATCTTGGCGTCCCCCGAAAGCCCAGGATAATCCGCACGCGCCCTCTCGAATTCCTTCAGGACCGCCGCAGCGCCGGAGGCAAGCAAAACCGGATCAGTGGTCGGCGTGCGCCACTCGCCGGCACTCTGTGAAACGGATGTCTGGTCAACGCGGATGAGGGCAATCTCGCCTGCTACAAGCGAATAGACCGGTGATAGTTTACTGAAGCAGACCTTGCCCCAGGTATCGCGGACGCCGTTGGTGACTGCACGCGTACTTTGCTGAAGCGCATAGTCTCCCGGCGCAACTTCCTGCACCAAAAGTAGAACGAGGCGTCCGTCATTGATCCAGTTGGAAGGCTTAGCAGAAAGCCAGGCCGTAGACGTCTCGATACGAACGTACCCCGATTCAACAAACTGCTTCGTCGCCAGGTCCACGCGGCGGAACTCATCAATAGTCTTCGCCGCTTCGTTTGGAACGGCTAGCACGATCAGCGCATTCTTTGTTCGATCGAACGAGAAGTCTTTAGGCGCACTTGCGCATGCAGTCAGCGCGAGCGCAGTCAATGCGCCAAAAATTCCAAATTTCATGTCGGCCCCCAAATCTAGTTGAGATAGAACTGGCATGTCTTCAACGCGATTGACAATATACGGGACATGCCTGCTGCCGGGCAGGCGCACTGCGGCAGCCTACCTCCGCACGAAACCCATATTGTCGATCAGTCGCGTCTTGCCGAGCCGCGCCGCGACCAGCAGGCGACCGCTTGCGCCAGCCGGCGCGCACTCGAGGCCGAATGGCGCGAGCGTGTCGGCGCGGCGCGCTTCGACATAATCGACCGATGTGAAACCCGCGGCGAGGATCTCGGCTTTCGCCGCATCCGTCGCCGCGCGAATGCCGGCCCCGCCTTCCAGCAAAGCCGCCGTCTCCCGCATCACACGCGCCAGACCGGGCGCGCGGGCGCGCTGCTCCGTGTCGAGGTAGGCATTACGCGACGACATCGCGAGGCCGTCAGTCTCCCGCGTGGTGGCGCCGCCGACGATCTCGATGCCAAAGCCCAGATCCTGAACCATCCGGCGAATGACCAGCAGCTGCTGATAATCCTTCTCGCCGAACACGGCGACGTCCGGTCCGACATGCAGGAACAGGCGACTGACGACACTGGCGACGCCTTCAAAGAAATGCGGCCGGACCTCGCCTTCGAGCAGATGGGACAGGTCCTTCACCATCACCCGGGTGGAATCGCCCGGCGGGTACATCTCGGCAGGGGTCGGGCAGTAGCAGAACGTGCAACCCGCCTCGGCCAGCTTCTGGAGGTCGCTGTCCTCGGCGCGGGGGTAGGTGGAAAGGTCCTCATGGGCGGCGAACTGGGTCGGGTTCACGAAGATGGAGGCGGCGACCACGTCTGCCTTTTCGAGTCCCAGCTTCACGAGGCTCAGATGCCCGGCGTGCAGTGCGCCCATGGTCGGCACGAAGGCGATCCGCTTGCCCTGCGCCTGCATCTGGCGGCGCCAGTCGCGGGTTTCGGCCCGTGTGCGGGCGACCACCAGTCCGTTGCGTTTGGCCAATATCGAGCCTTCCAGGGTGCGGGTGGTTTGGGCCCGATCGCGGAACGATCTGACCTTAATTCAGGCGGCGGCTTCTAGGCTGGTTCCTGTGAGGGATCAATCGCACGTGGAGACGCGCAGCTTTATGGGTCCTTAACCGGCAGGACCGATGTTTTGGGAATGCAAAAGCACCTCGCAAACTACCTCAGATTGATTGGATTCAGCCTGTCGGCTGTCGCCATCGCTGCCTGCGCTCGCTTGGCGCCCCAGAGCATGGCTGCCCTGGCGCCGCCGGAGCCCAGGGTAACCGATGCGCCTGAGGCGGCCGACATTGGCCCGCATTTCTTCGCGCAACAGGCCGAAGACGACCGGATGGAAGCCCTCCAGGCCCGCCTCGACGCGGTGGACGCCGAAATCGCCAATCTTCGCAAGGTGTTCGACGTGCTCGGCCCGCTGCCTGACCACGCCGAACTCTTCATCCCCATCATGCTGTCGGAGATCGACGGAACAGGCCCCGAAACCGACGTCGCCCACCGCTATTCGCCGGTCCTGCGCGGCACCGAGGCCGATATGGCCCGCTTCCATCGCATCGAGCTGGCGTCCTATCCCGCTCAGGCCGAAGCCGAAGCGCGCTGGAACGAACTCGCCGCTGCCGGCACGCTCACGCGCAGCCGCCCGGGCTATGATCGGATCGAGTCCGGCATTTGCCTCGATGGCCGTATTTCGGAAGACGACGCCGTGAACGCCCTTTGCGTCAAACTTTCCGCCATCGCGGGCCCGGCCCGCGTCGCTGCCCCGATCCGGGCGTCCTGGTGATCCCATGGCTACGGCGGTGATGACAGCTCCCGACGCCGCGACTGACGCAACTGGCCGCGCGCGGCTGGCGCATACGATTGTCATCGGCAACGAAAAGGGCGGCGCGGGCAAATCCACCGTCGCCATGCACCTCTGCATCGGCCTCCTGCGCATGGGCATGAAGGTCGGGATCATGGATCTCGACGTCCGCCAGCGCAGTCTCGCCCGCTATCTGGAAAACCGCGCCCGCTGGGTCCGCAACACAGGCGCGCCGCTGCCGATCCCTGAAATGGTCCGGATCGACGCCAGCCAGGCCCGTGATCTCGACGCCGCCGAAGCCGAGGAGGCCAAGCACTTCGAGGAAAGCCTCCGCCGCCTGTCGGAGAAGTGCAACTTCATCATCATCGACGCCCCCGGCGGCGACACCTTCCTGTCGCGCCTCGCGCATTCCTCCGCCGACACCCTGATCACCCCTCTGAACGACAGTTTCGTCGACTTCGACCTGCTGGGCGATGTTGACCCGCAGACGCTCGAAGTGGCCCGACCCAGCTTCTACGCGGAACTCGTGTGGGAATGCCGCAAACAGAAGGCGCAGCAGTCGCGCCGTCCGATCGACTGGATCGTCATGCGCAACCGGATGTCGCCACTCGACGCCCGCAACAAGCAGCGCGTCGGCGAGGCGTTGGACAACCTGTCCCGCCGCATCGGCTTCCGCATCTCGCCCGGTCTGTCCGAGCGCGTGATCTACCGCGAGTTGTTCCCGATGGGGTTGAGCCTGCTGGATCTGACGGACTCAGGTTCCGGCGTCACCTTCACGATGAGCCACGTCGCCGCCCGCCAGGAAATCCGCGACCTGATGATCGTGCTGAAACTGCCCGGCCTCGAAGGCAAGGAAATCAGCTTCTAAGCGCCCAGGCTCGTCGCCTCGCGCGTTCAAAAGCCCAGCAAATTGAAGTGAATTCCGCCTATTGCGCGGGCAGGGCGAGCACATCCAGCGCGTTCGGACCAGCATTCGCGCCCACTTCGCTGGTGACCAGGATCGCCTGATCGCCCGGAACCGTGGTCGCCGATGTCTGGACTGGCGTCGCGCCGACCTCCAGATTGGTCGCAGCCGGCGAGGCGTCGATCAGGGCTGCGATCGGGTCATCTGCGTCCGACCCGGCGTCGCCTTCCGACACCTCGATGCCTTCATCGCCATCCTCGATCGTGCTTTCGTCCGTATCAAACGCCGAGTCGTCATCCAGCGAGGCAACCAGCGCCGCATCCGGCTCCTGCAGCAGGCGCAGCTGGGCCAGCGCCAGGTCATCCGCCTGCGTCGGCGGCGCGCGATCACCAAAGGCGATCCGGGCGCGAATATCGTCGGCGCCGGCAACCTGGACGCCCGTGATATCCATGAACGCCGCTTCCAGAAGGTCGGCCACATGCGCATCGCGCGACCGGCCCGTCCTGCCGCCCAGCATCACCGCGATCACGCGGTGGCCATTGCGCTCGGCCGAGGCCATCAGGTTGTAGCCTGACGCGTTGGTGAAGCCGGTCTTGATCCCGTCAACGCCATCCACTTTGCGCAGAAGTTCGTTGTGATTCATGTATTTGCGCTTGCCCCATGTGAAGGAGGACAGCGAAAAGTAATTGTACCGGTTCTTGTGGTCCATGTAGATCGCCTCACCCAGCTTCGCCATGTCGCGAGCGGTGGTGATCTGTTTCTTGTCGGGAAGGCCCGAGGCGTTGCGGAACGTCGTGTTCAGCATGCCCAATTCCTTGGCCTTGGCATTCATGCGCGTGACGAATTTCGTTTCGCTGCCGCCAAGTTTCTCGGCCAGCACGATGGCGACGTCATTGGCGGATTTGGTCACCAGGGCGCGAATCGCATCCTCGACCTTGATTGTGCTGCCGGATTTGAGTCCCAGCTTCGAAGGTTGGGCGCGCGAGGCGGCCTTTGAGACCGGGATGCGTTCCGAGAGTTTCAGCTTGCCGGAGTCGATCGCGTCGAAAACCAAGTAAAGCGTCATGACCTTGGTCAGCGAGGCAGGGTGGCGAGGTTCATCCGCGGAACGGTCATGCATGACCTGTCCCGATTCGAGATCAACCACGATGGAGGCGTACTTGTCGGCCCAGGCGGGTCCGGTGAGGCAAAGCATGGCCAGGAGGGCAAGAGCCACTTGGCGGACCCAGGCGATCGGCGGGATCGTCTTCATACGCAGCGGAATCCTCTTTCAGAAGCACATACAAAGACAGGATTGAGGGTCCACTGGTGAGCTTACCCAATCTTTAATCCGCGTCACCCTGATTCCGCAGGATGGTGCAATTTGTCCCCCCGGCGCCCATATTTGGGTCTGGCCCGGATTTTCCGACGACTATCCAGCCAGATTTGTGCCGGAAACGTGCAAGCGGTACGTTTCCCTGTGCGGAAGAAGTAATGACCGCAGACTTTGAGTAAACCAAGGCAGCAGCTGTGAATTGACGGTTCACAGGCACGCGAGCAGCGATGAAAGACAATCGCCCCTTTCGCTTGCGCTTCGGATGAATATCTAATGATGATCGAACGGCCGGTTCGCCTGCCGCCGAATTCGGACTCCCGGGATCCCCGACAGACACGCATGACAGACAAGAAGCAAACACCCGGAACGACCAAAGACCTCGGCGTCGCCACGCGGACGAAGCCGAAGGTCAAGAAACCGTCGATGTACCGGGTTCTGCTCCTGAACGACGATTATACCCCTATGGAATTCGTCGTCCTCGTTCTCGAGCATTTCTTCAACAAGTCCCGGGAAGAGGCGACGCGCATCATGCTGCATGTCCACAACTACGGCGTGGGCGTCTGTGGCGTGTTTCCGCTCGAAGTCGCAGAAACAAAAGTCGCGCAGGTGATGGACCTTGCGCGCGAGCAGCAACATCCTCTCCAATGCACCAAGGAACGCGAGGACTAGAAACCCGGAATGCCCTCTTTGACCCCAAGCCTTGAACGAGCCCTCGAGCGCGCCCTTAATCTGGCGTCCGAGCGAAAGCATGAGTACGCCACGCTGGAGCACCTGCTTCTCGCCCTGACAGAGGACGAGGACGCTGCCGAGGTGATGACGGCTTGTAAGCTGGATATTGAAAAGCTCCGCCGGGACCTTGCGAACTACCTCGACAATGACTGCGCCTCCTTCGTCGTCGAGGATGGCGGGCAGGTGCATCCCACCGCCGCCTTCCAGCGCGTGGTGCAACGCGCCGTGTTGCACGTTGAATCTTCCTCGCGCGACGAAGTCTCGGGCGCCAACGTGCTCGTCTCGATCTTTGCCGAGCGCGACAGCCACGCCGCTTACTTCCTGCAGGAGCAGGACATGACCCGCTACGACGCGGTCAACTACATCAGCCACGGCGTCGCCAAGAAGCCGGGCATGTCGAAGCCCAAGCCCGTCGAAGGCGCCGCCGAGAAAGAAGAAGACCAGACCAAGCCCGCGGGCGAGGCGCTCAGCGCCTATTGCGTCGACCTCAACCAGAAGGCGCGCGAGGGCAAGACCGACCCGCTCATCGGCCGCCACGCGGAAGTTGAGCGCGCGATCCAGATCCTCTGCCGTCGCCGCAAGAACAACCCGCTGCTCGTGGGTGATCCGGGCGTCGGCAAGACCGCCATCGCCGAAGGCCTCGCCAAGAAGATCGTCGACGGCGAAGCGCCCGCCATTCTCGCGGACGCCGTCATCTACTCGCTCGACATGGGCGCGCTTCTTGCCGGCACCCGCTATCGCGGTGACTTCGAAGAGCGTCTCAAAGCCGTCGTAAAGGAACTCGAAGAGCAACCCAAAGCGGTTCTCTTCATCGACGAGATCCACACCGTCATCGGCGCCGGAGCAACGTCTGGTGGCGCGATGGATGCGTCCAACCTGCTGAAGCCCGCGCTTCAGTCCGGCTCGCTCCGCTGCATGGGCTCCACCACATACAAGGAATATCGCCAGCACTTCGAGAAGGACCGGGCGCTCGCCCGCCGCTTCCAGAAGATCGACGTGGTCGAGCCGTCCGTCGAAGACACCATCAAGATCGTGATGG
>CALRWU020000050.1:0-11768 GCA_943371945.1 Azorhizobium sp. AG788 | reverse complement strand
GCAGCAAAGGCGAGCGTCGCGAGCACGACAATCGCCGAGAGCCACAGCGGCGACGAGAAAATCGCCATCCAGATCAGCGGCGGTCCCAGCATCCCCGCATAGAGCGGTAGCGCGCCAACCGCGATCGCCGACGATCGCACCACCAGCACGCGCCACGGCGACACCGGCGACGACAGCAAGAGGTCGAGATCGTTGCGCGTGTAGATCGCGTCTACGGCTGCGAGGATCGCGCCAGAGGTCATCACCGATGCGATGAACCCGACCATCACGCCGATCGCCGCCAGCGCCAGCCCATCGCCCGGCCCGTTCAGGAAGGGCGGCGGCGGGATCAGCGGTCCGATCTTCTGGAACAGGAAGAAACTGAGCAGCAGCCAACCGCCGAGGATCAGCCCGATCAGGATCAGCCCGCTCTTGGGCCGCATTTTCCCGCGCCGCCAGAACAGGCGCAGCTCGTGCGCCATCAGCCACGGAATGCTCCCCGGCTTGCTCATAGTGCAGGCTCGGCCGCGGCCACGGGCTGCGTCGCCGTCAGCGACAGGAAGACGTCCTCCAGTGATTGTCCCTGTTGTCCGGCCTGCGTCCGTAGCTCCTCCAGCGATCCTTCGATCAGCAACTTGCCATCCTTGATGATGCCGATGCGATCGGCCATCCGCTCCGCCACCTCAAGGATATGGGTTGTCAGGATCACGCCTGCGCCCTGCGCCACGCGCTCGCGGATCAGGTCCTTCACCAGACGGCTCGCTGCCGCATCAAGGCCCGTCAGCGGTTCGTCCAGCATCAGCAGCTTCGGCTCGTGGATCAGCGCGCCGGCCAGCACGGCCTTCTGCTTCATCCCGCGCGAAAACGTCTCGCACCGGTCATTGCGATTGTCCCATAGCCCCAGCAACTTCAGCAGCCGCTCGGCCTCAGCCCGCGCTGATACCGGCGGCACGCCCCACAGCCCGGCGACGAACTCCAGATATTCCCACGCCGTCAGCTTGTCATAAAGCAGCGGCTCATCCGGCAGCCATGCGATCAGCTGCTTTGCCGCCAGCGGGTCCTTGCGCGCATCAACATCGAACACGCTGATCCCGCCCGCATCCGCCGCCAGCAAGCCCGCCACCATGCGCAGCGTTGTCGTCTTGCCCGCGCCGTTGGGGCCGAGCAGGGCATAGAGTTCCCCCGCCCGAACATCGAAGCTGATCCCATCCACCGCGCGCTTTCCGCCATAACTCTTGGCGAGATCGGTAACCTTCAGGGCGGTGGACATGGAACTTGACGCCTGTTTCTGTGCCGCCAAACGGAGGCCGGGCTGATTTTTAGCCCAAGCCCGTTGATCCGTCAGCAAGTCCCGCGCGTATCCTCTCCGTGACCCAGATGATACCGTTTATTGTTGTTTTGTGCGGCATGGCAGCCGTCATGTCCGCCGCCTGGCTGGTCCAGCTCGGCACACGCAATGGCGGCTGGGTCGACGTCTTCTGGACCTTTGGAACCGGCCTCGCCTGTATCGTGGCGGCCCTTTGGCCGGAAGCCGCCGCCAGCAATGCGCGCCAGATCCTCGTCGCCGTTCTCGTCGGTGTCTGGTCGCTTCGCCTCGGCGCGTACATCGCTTTCCGCGTTGCGGGCGACGCCCATGAAGACAAGCGCTATGCCGGCTTCCGCACCGAATGGGGCGGCGCCTTCCAGCGGAACATGTTCCTCCTCTGCATTGTCCAGGCGCCGGCGGCCATGCTGCTCAGCCTCTCCATCTTCACGGCCAGCCACGGCGGCGCGCCTGAGCTCGGCGTCCGCGATGCGCTCGGCGCACTCGTCCTGCTTTTAGGCATCCTGGGCGAGGGGATTGCAGACGACCAGATGCGCCGCTTCCGCAAGACAGGCCAGCATGGCGCAGTGATGGACAAGGGCCTCTGGGCCTGGTCGCGCCATCCAAACTATTTTTTCGAGTGGGTCGTCTGGCTGGCTTACCCCGTCATCGTCTTCGATGCTTCCATCCCGTGGACTTGGCTCAGCCTCGTGGCGCCTGTGATGATGTTTCTCCTGCTGCGCTTTGGCACCGGCGTTCCGGCGCTGGAGAAGAGCATGCTCGCCAGCCGCGGCGACAGATTCCGCGACTACCAGAAGCGCGTCAGTGCGTTCTTTCCGCTGCCTCCCAAAAAGAGCCCGACATGAGCTTTGTCTCCCGCGCCATCATCGCGTTTGAAGCAGCGCCCCTCCCGGATTTCGTGCGCAAGGGAGCTGTGTCGTTCCTGGTCGAGCGCGTCCGCCGCGACCTCCGCCACACGCCCGCCGACGCCTCGCGGAAGTTTGCCGCGGACATGGGCAAACACCCGATCGCCACCC
This sequence comes from Azorhizobium sp. AG788, assembly GCA_943371945.1. Lineage (GTDB taxonomy): Bacteria > Pseudomonadota > Alphaproteobacteria > Caulobacterales > Hyphomonadaceae > UBA7672. The sequence continues at coordinate 9,449 of CALRWU020000050.1, read as the reverse complement.
ACACGGTCGACGCCAACAAGCAGCACTACGAAGTCCCCGCCGAGTTCTTTGCGCTCTGCCTTGGACCGAAGTTCAAGTATTCCAGCTGCCTTTACGAAGATGGCGCCACGCTCGCGGAGGCCGAAATCCGCGCGCTCGAAGAAACCTGCGCCAATGCGCAGCTCGCCGACGGCCAGCACATCCTGGAACTCGGCTGCGGCTGGGGCTCGATGACGCTGTTCATGGCGGCGCGCTATCCCAACGCCCGTATCACCGCCGTGTCGAACTCCGCCAGCCAGCGCGAGCACATCGAGGCCAGCGCTCGCCGTCAGGGTCTCACCAACATACGCATCATCACTGCCGACATGAACGTCTTCAACACGGACGAGCGTTTCGACCGCATCGTCTCGGTCGAGATGTTCGAACACATGTCCAACTGGCGCGCGCTTCTGGAACGTTGCCGCGTCTGGCTGAAATCGGACGGTCGCATGTTCACGCACGTCTTCGCCCACCGCACCGCGCCCTACCGTTTCGACGTCAACGATCCCGCCGACTGGGTCGCGCACCACTTCTTCGCTGGCGGTGTCATGCCGAGCCGCGACCTGATCGCCAATTTTCCGGATCTGTTCGAAGTCGAACATAACTGGTGGTGGAACGGCAAGAATTACGAGAAGACCGCGCTCGACTGGCTGAGAAATTTTGACGCCAACCGCGACCAGATCCGCCCGATCCTCCAGAAGGTCTATGGTGCCGATGCAAAGCTCTGGGAAAACCGCTGGCGCTTGTTTTTCCTTGCGACCGCCGGCCTCTTTGGCCACGCCGACGGCAATGAATGGGGCGTCGTTCATCACCGGCTGAAACCGGTCTAGCGTTCACCCGCGTTGAATCATTTTCTCTGATCAAACGCGCCTTGAACCCCGCAGCGTACTGATCATTCGCGTGCGAACATAAATCTGATGTTCAATCTGTCGCCTTAGCATGCGCGCAGGATGGGGAAGCCGCGGACGGGGAGAGTCTATGGCGACGGCTGAACTGGATAGCGAAATCCAGAAGCGCAGGTTTGCGATTTACCGCGCGGAACGCACGATGCGGGAGACGGTGAAAGCCATTTATCGCAGCGAGTACACGGCCAAGGCGCTGGCCGAGTTGCAGCGGGCGCTGATTGCCGAAAAGGCAGTCCTGGCGCAGCTGGAGCAGCTGCGCGAGACGAAAGGCCCGGTTGTGCCCGGTTGAGCTGCTGCGGCAGTCCACAACAAAACGGGCGGACCTTATGGGTCCGCCCGTTTCAATTCCGACGATCGAAACCGCCTACTGCCCAACGCTCTGCTGAGCCTGAGCCTGCTTGATGCGGCCGTTCATTTGCGCGTTGATCGGCGCCATCTCAGCCTCATCGATGAAGCCGTTCTTGTTGGCGTCCACCTTGTCCCAGTTCGCGAGCAGCATCTGCGCCATACGGCCACGCACTTCGGACTTGGCGACCTTGCCGTCGATGTTCGTGTCCATCATGCCCAGCGTGCGCGAATTCTCAAGCTCGGTCTGATAGGCGTCCTTGCGGTTCGCGACCGTCTCGTCATCCCAGCGGAAGCCGAGCGCTGTGTACTGCATCTCTTCCCACGACTGCTCGCCCCACTTCACTTCGATTGTGGGGTCCGGGTTCGCCGGGTTGTTCTTCGAGTTGTCGTACACGTAGCGGGTGATCAGCTTGGTGCCCGGCTCGATCTTCAGCGGCGTCGCGAAATCATAACCGCGCTGCCAGTTGAAGTCGTATTTCGGCAGGCTGACGATCAGCTCTTCCTTGTCCGAGCCCGGCTTCAGCAGCGAGACGTGCATGCTCTCGCCGCGGTAGTGCGCGTGCGGGAACACGGTGTAGAGCGTCGCCTTCTCGGGGAAGGTGATGTACGCGACTTCCTGGTGACGCGCTTCTCCTGGAGGGATCACGAGACCGGCGTTCAGCACGACGGCAGACCGGCGCATGATCTCGGGCGGTGCATCCTTCGGGTAGAAGTAGAGACCGACGCGCGTCTTCTCGACCGTCTGCTTGCCATAAGGCGTGTAGTGCATTTGGAATTTGAAGTCCTGGCCAGGAGTGACCCACGAGCCGACCCCTTTCGGGAACACAGTGGTCTCGGCGCCAACGGCATAGCCGCCGACACCATTGGACAGCAGGTGGTGCACAGCGGCGCGATCACTCGGCTTCACGGTGGCAGCGCGCAGCCAGCGGCCTTCAGGCATCGAATTCTTCACAACCGGATTCTGGTAGTCGACCACGCCAGACGCCGGAACCGTGTAGGCCGGCAGTTCGATCACCATATCGGGCGTGCCAAGTTCCCACTCCGGCGCCGGCTTGGCGTTCAGCTTCAGCGGGTCTTCGCCTGCGCCGCGCGGGGCGCCAGCCTCGATCCAGTGCACCAGCGATTTCTGGTCCTGCGTCGACATGTTCATGTCGCCGGTGAATTTGCCGACATGCGGATCAGCGTTGTAGGGCGGCATGCGATCGGTGCGTACAGCTTCGCGCATCATGCCCGACCACTGTTTCACCTTCTCATAGCTGTCCATCGCGAACGGGCCGATGCCACCTTCCGTGTGGCAGGCAACGCAGTTCTTCGCGAGCAGCGGCGCGATCTCTTTCTCATAGGAGATCTTCGCGTGGTCGGCCTTGTTCTCGCGGCTCGGGAAGGCCAGCAGCGGCGTCGCCATGTCAATGTGCGAGACCTGCACTATCTGGCCCGCGCTCAACGCCTTGACTGCGTCGGTGACATAGGCCGTGTCCGTCTTTGTCGTCTTGCCCGAAAGCTTGGCGCTGATCGGTCCGGAGTAAACGACCTTCCAGGTCTTCGGGCTGATGACCAGCGCTTGACCCACGCGGCTCATGCCGAGGCTCTCGCCGACGAGCTGCGTGTCGTCGATCATCACCGGCAGGTCGAGGCCGAGCGAAGCCATGTCGGCCTGGATCGCTTCCCGCGTCACACCCGGCGTGGAATTCAGCAGCAGCAGCTTGTTGTCGGTGCCTGCGAACGAGGCCTGCAGCGCCTTCAGCGCCGGCGCTGCGGCCTTGAGCTGCGCCGAACCGTTGACGTGGTTCACGATCACGATGGCCGGGGCGAACTTGTAATAGCTCAGAAGGTGCGCGTTGGAGTTCTGGTCGACGAGGCGGAAGTCATCCGCGCGTTCGGCAGGTTTTACCTGCGCAGCGGTCATGTTGGCGCCGGCAACCTGTCCGGTTGCGGTAAAGCTGACAGCAATAAGAGCCGCCGCGGCGACAGATGCCATGGCAAGGGCGAGCGTCCGGGTCTTCATGTCTTACCTCCCGAGGATCGGATGCAAGGCAAATTGCATCCGTGCGGCTCTCCCAAGGGGGGCGCGCTTGGCGAGTCCTGTATCAGAAAATACGCCTCCCCGGCAATGTAACTGATACCAGCCGGCATCAACATCTTGCGCGGGCGAGCCTTCCGTTTGCGGCAACTCCTGCCATCGTGGGAGTCAGCAAGGGACAAAGACGCATGTTTGAGCCAGCCTATCGCTTCAATTCGGCAATTGTCCGCAGCCCCGCGCGCTCCGTCATCAACGGGCTCCGGGCCTACGATAGGGGGGATCCCAGCTTCGGGGGGGTGACTGCCGAGCACACGGCCTATGTCGCCGCGCTCGAAACGGCCGGCCTGCGTGTCTCCCTGCTGCCCGCCCTGGAAGCGTTTCCGGACTCGGTGTTCGTCGAAGACCCGGCGCTTGTCTTCACCGAAGGCGCAATCCTCCTCCGACCCGGCGCGAAAACGCGTGCGGGCGAGGTCGAACATATGGCGCCGGTTCTCGCCGGGCATTTCGACAAGGTGCTAAGTCTCGCATCCGGCTTCGCCGACGGCGGCGACATCCTGACCACTCAAGACCTGGTCATGATCGGTCTCTCCGCAAGAACCGACCATGCCGGCGCGGAGGCGCTGGAATCCGCCCTCGCGGAACTCGGGCGCAAATCCGAAATCGTCACAACGCCGCCGGGCGTCCTTCACTTCAAGACCGACTGCTCGCTTCTCGATGAGGAACGCATCCTGTCTACCCGCCGCCTGGCCGCGTCTGGCGTCTTCAGCAACTTCAGAATCATCACCGTGCCGGAGGGCGAGGAAGCCGCCGCGAACGCCCTGCGGATCAATGACGTTGTGCTCGTCGGCGCAGACTACCCGCGCACGATCGAGATGCTTCAGAAGGAAGGCTTCAGCGTCGCGGCCCTCAAGACAACCGAGATCGGCAAGATCGACGCCGGCCTGTCATGCATGTCGCTACGCTGGTTCGACGCGTCTCAGTCGCAAAGCGACCCGGCATAAGTCGGCGAATACGCCACGCAATTGAACTCCAGCCGCCATGGCCCCTGTTTCGTATCCAGCGGCCCAACCCAGGCTTTCAGTTCCCGGCTGCCCCACAAGTTCAGGATCAGCTGTTGTGGCCGTATCAGATTGCGCGCGGCTGGCCCGGCCTCCTGATGCGCCAGCACGCCATCGACATACCAGCGCACATAACCCGGCTGCCAGTCGAAGCCGTAGGTATGAAACCCCTCGGCGGCATCGAAAGGCAACGCGACGGTCTTCGTCGTCGACCGCCCATTCTCGTGGATGGTCAGTTCCACAGCCCGCGTGTTCTTGCCGAGAATTTCGATATCGATCTCGTTCGGCTTCACGCCCTTCGCCCGGTCGGCATAGGTGAACACGCCTGATACTGTCCCGGCGCCTCTGGGCACGCGCATCCGCACTTCGAAATAGCCGTAGCGCATGAAGTCATGCGTCCGCACTTCGCCGCTCATCAGCTCGTAGTCCGACCCCTTCGGTCCCGGCTTCAGGTTCAGCGCCATCTGGCCGTTGCCGACCTCGATCGCGCCCTTGCGCCAGTCATTGGACATCCACCTGCCGTTCGACCATCCATCCGAGACGAACCAGCGATCCGCGATGCTCTCCCGGTCGAAACGCTCGACGAACGGTTCCCCCATCGGCGTCGGGGGAATTGCGGGAGCTGCGGAACCTGCCGGAGCAGGTGCGGCCTCCGGAAGCGTCTCGGGTGCGGGAAGGGCAGAGGGTGGCGACACCGTTGTCCCTGAAGCGTGCTCGCCAGACGGGATTGCTCGCGCCTCGATCGGCGTGTGGTGCGTGGCGCAGAACAGCGCCGCCGAGCCCAGCAGCCCGACCGCGATCCCGGCGGCGAACGCCGACAGGACGAAGCGCCACCCCGGGGCTCGCCTGGGGGGAGAAAGCTGGTCCGGATTGGGGCTAGTCTCGCCTGTCATGGGGTTGTGGGGGCAACCCCTGCGCCAGACCCGGGCGAACAGCCTGAAAACAGGCTGGAAAACAACGATCCGCGATCCGGACGACCTGCCAGCTTGGCCCTCCAGATCGGTTCTGCTAGACGCCCCGCATGACCCCCCGCGACAAGATCCGAAACTTCTCCATCATCGCCCACATCGACCACGGCAAGTCGACGCTGGCGGACCGCATCATCCAGATGACGGGCGGCCTCACCGCGCGCGAGATGACCGAACAGGTCCTCGACACGATGGACATCGAAAAAGAGCGCGGCATCACCATCAAGGCCCAGACCGTGCGCCTCGACTACAAGGCCGCGGACGGCCAGGACTACATCCTCAACCTGATGGACACGCCAGGCCACGTCGACTTCGCCTACGAAGTCTCGCGCTGCCTCGCCGCCTGCGAAGGCTCGCTGCTGGTCGTGGACGCCTCGCAGGGCGTCGAAGCCCAGACGCTCGCCAACGTCTACAAGGCCATCGACGCCAACCACGAGATTGTGCCCGTCCTCAACAAGGTCGATCTCCCCGCTGCCGAAGTGGGCCGCGTGAAGCAGCAGATCGAGGACGTTATCGGCATCGACGCATCTGACGCGCTCGAAATTTCCGCCAAGACCGGTTTTGGCGTGGACACCGTGCTCGAAGCCATCGTCACGCGCCTGCCGCCGCCGAAGACCGGTGACGTAAACGCGCCGCTGAAGGCGCTGCTGGTCGACGCCTACTATGACACCTATCTCGGCGTCGTCGTCATCGTGCGCATCGTCGATGGCACGCTGAAGAAGCGCCAGCAGGTTCAGATGATGAAGACCGGCGCACACTACACGCTCGACCGCGTCGGCGTGTTCCGGCCCGGCAAGCTGGTTGATGCGGAAGAACTTGGGCCCGGCGAAGTCGGCTTCTTCACCGCCTCGATCAAGACCGTTGCCGACTGCTCGGTCGGCGACACCATCACCGACGAACGCAAGCCGACCGAAGAAGCGCTGCCAGGCTTCCGCGAAGTGCAGCCCGTCGTCTTCTGCGGCCTCTTCCCGGTCGACGCCGCCAAGTTCGAAGACCTGCGCGCCGCCATGGGCCGCCTCCGCCTCAACGACGCCAGCTTCTCCTACGAGATGGAAACGTCGGCCGCCCTCGGCTTCGGTTTCCGCTGTGGCTTCCTTGGTCTCCTCCACCTCGAAATCATCCAGGAGCGTCTCTCCCGCGAGTTCGACCTCGACTTGATCGCGACGGCGCCGTCGGTGGTTTACGAGCTGCACATGCGTGACGGCTCGACGATTGACCTGCACAACCCGGCCGACATGCCGGACGTGATGGCGATCCTCGATATCCACGAGCCGTGGATCGAGGCGACCATCTTCACGCCCGACGATTATCTCGGCGGTATCTTGAAGCTCTGCCAGGATCGCCGCGGCATCCAGAGAGAACTGTCCTATGTCGGCGCGCGCGCCATGTTGCGCTACGAGCTGCCGCTCAACGAAGTGGTGTTCGATTTCTACGACCGCCTGAAGTCGATCTCGAAAGGCTATGCTTCATTCGACTACAACCAGATCGGTCGCCGCGAAGGCGATCTCGTGAAGCTGCAGATGCTAGTCAATGACGAGCCGATCGATGCGCTCTCGATGCTCACCCACCGCGCGCGCGCCGAACAGCGCGGCCGCGCCATGTGCGAGAAACTGAAAGATCTCATCCCGCGCCAGATGTTCAAGATCCCGATCCAGGCGGCCATCGGCGGCAAGGTCGTGGCCCGTGAAACCATCTCCGCCCTCCGCAAGGACGTCACCGCCAAATGCTATGGCGGCGACGCCAGCCGCAAACGCAAGCTCCTCGACAAGCAGAAAGAGGGCAAGAAGCGCATGCGCCAGTTCGGCAAAGTCGAAATTCCGCAGGAAGCCTTCGTCGCCGCACTGAAGATGGATGAGGACTAGAGGCGGTTTGCGGCCTTGCCGCCAATCTTCCACACAACGCCCTCCTTCCATGATACCGGTGCCCCTCAAGGTGCGGCGCAAGCCTCACGTCCATGGACATTCTCCATGAACCCGCCCCGGCCCCTGGGGCCCACAGAACGAGAAACTTCATGGATTACTGCGTACGGGTCGCTTCGAAGGATTTCCACGCGATCAAGGCGGAATCGCAGAAACTGCCGGAAGACGTGACCAGCGAGTTCAACGCCGACGTCGAGGCCCAATACCGCGTCGGCGACTACGCCTGGTTCGTCTGCGTCGACAAGAAAGACGCGGCTCACCTCGCGAAGAAGTGGAAAGGCATGGCAGTCGCCAAGCCCGGAGACATGGTCAGCCTCTGACCCGCTGGCGCCTCACGGCGCAAACGTCGAGCGCACCGTAATGCCCCAGAACCCGTCGCGAAGCTCGACCACATAGAGGCCGTCATACTTCGCGTACTCGGTGCCGTCCGCATTGAGCCGGCCGAAGGTCGCGAGGATGTGCGCCTTGTCCTGACTGCACTGCACGATGGTGCGCGCGTCCCAGCGAGACTTCGCCCAGTCTTCCGTCGCGAGATTGCCGAATATGTCGTCCTGCTGGCCCGGCCCCGTCAGGACCTGCAGCGGATAGCTGGCGATACGCATGTGCGGGTAGTGGAACGTCGCCTCGAAGCCCGGCGTGTCCTTGGCGTTGAAGGCGGCGAGGAACTTGTCCATCACCTCCATCGCGGGCTTCGCCGCCGCGCACGCACTGAAGTCGGGCAGCGCCGCCGCCGGGTCGGGCCTTGGCGCGCAGCCAGCCAGAGCGAACGGAGCAATAAGGGGGAGCAGGGCGACGCGTTTCATCGCGCTCCCCTATCTCATACCCGTCCAGGCCGGAAGGCGGCCCGCCGCCTCAAAACGCGTGCTCCCAGGTCCATCAAGTTGCAGCGTTTGCTGTCGCCGCTGCTTCCCTTTCGCTTTCGCCGCATTAGTCTGCGTCCCGGGTCGGGATTCGGGGCGGGTACAAAATGAGAGTCAGGGCATCTCTTCGGCGCATTCTGGTCGCTGTTTGCGCAGGTGTGCTCGCGCAGGCACCAGGCGCCGGGGCCGAGCCGGTCACCGTCCTGCGCGGTACAGCGCAACTGCCGACATCAGGCCTTGTTCTCGATCTCCCGGCGAGCGGCGGAACTGAATACCATGTCTCAGGCAGCTGGGCGTCCAACGTGGCTGGCGACACATTCGACACCCGCGATATCGTCGACGAGATCGAGATCGCATCTGGCAAGATCCTGAAGGGCAACTGGATCCTGTCCGGTTATTTCACTGCGGGCGATTGCACGAAGACGATCGCGGAAGCCAAGCTCGACAACGCGTGGACCCAGGATGTGACGCTGTGGGGTAGCACCTGGAAGGTGCGTGGTGGCGTCTTCACTTTCGAAAGTTCTCTGGGCCGCAAGCCCGCTGCAGTCCTGTGTCGCGCGACGAGCTCAGGGCACACGCTCATGCTCTATCATTTTCTGACGGATCAGCCCGAGACGACATCGCAATCCGCTATCATGGCCAGCGTCAGCGGCTCTGCCGTGCTCGCGGCCGCCGACAAGTCCTACGCGGCACGACGCTCCAGCGAGATCACACCGACGCGCCGTGCTGACGTCAAAAATCGCGGCACGGGCTCCGCCGTCCGCACTGTTGAGCTTCCGGCTTCCGGGCTGTCTGTCGATCTGCCCGATGACGGCTATTTCTGGATGGTGAGCGAGGGAGACGGCGTTGATATCTTCGATCGCCTCCTGCCGACCTTCCCGGAAGTCACCGCTGAGCTGGTCTTCGCGAACGGGTTCACCTGCAAGGATATCCTGTCCTCCCTGACAACCGATCTGCTGCCCGACTCCCGGCCGACCGGTCTGCCTACGGGTTGGGTCGGCGGTCCCGGAGTAAAACTGCCCGATGGCGGGATAGAGCTGACCTCCTGCTACGAGTTCGAGGATGCCGCCATGCTGTTCGGGATCATGCCTGATGCGGGGATCACGGATGTGTCGAACCTGCGCCCACTCATGGCCGCGCTCGTCGCCGCAGCAGACTAGATCGGCTCAGGGTTTGCGCGCGCAGTACATGCTGCTGACAACAGTGCGTCGCACGGTACCGCCGAATGATTCCCGCGCGATGTGCTCCACCTCGCCGAGCAACCGCGCCCGCGTCGCGTCTGGCGCCATGCGCACGCGCGAGAAGGTGGCATAAAGTGCGCTCAGCCTTTCCGGCGAGAACGCGATCTCCTCG